>CAZBRW010000001.1:0-31759 GCA_964494555.1 uncultured Candidatus Pelagibacter sp.
GAATTAGAGGACATCTAATTGCAAATTTAGATCCTCTTGGTCAAATGAAAAGAGAATATTTACATGAGCTTCATCCCTCAGACCATGGTTTTAAAAAGGGAGACTATCATAAAAAAATATTTCTTAGTTCTTATTTAGATAAAGAATATGCATCTATAAATGAAATTTTGACTAAACTGAGAAAAATTTATTGTTTAACTGTTGGTGCAGAATATATGCACATTTCTGATCCTGTTGAGAAAATATGGTTTCGAGAAAGGATGGAAAAAAATGAAAACCAAATTAATTTTACATTAAATGGTAAAAAAGCTATTTTAAATAAAATAATTCAAGCAGAAGGTTTCGAAAAATTTTTAGCAAAAAAATATGTTGGAACAAAAAGATTTGGTTTGGACGGAGCTGAGTCATTGATTCCAGCGCTTGAACAAATAATCAAAAGAGGTGGCCAATTGGGAGTTAAAGAAGTAAAAATAGGAATGCCACATCGGGGAAGACTAAATGTTTTAGCCAATGTTTTGCAAAAATCTTATAAAAGAATATTCAATGAATTTGCTGGTGAACAAATATTATCTAAGGAAGACTCTGCTGGAGATGTCAAATACCATTTAGGAGCTTCGTCTGATAGAGAATTTGATGGTAACTCAGTGCATGTTAGCTTAACAGATAACCCATCTCATTTAGAGGCTGTAAACCCTGTAGTTTTAGGACAAACAAGAGCTAAACAATTTTTTCATAAAGATAAAGAAAGAAAAAAAGTGATTCCAATTTTAATTCATGGAGATGCATCTTTTGCTGGTCAAGGTGTGGTAGCAGAATGTTTTGCTATGTCGGGTCTTAAAGGGCATAATACAGGCGGCACAATACATATCATAGTAAATAATCAAATCGGATTTACAACAAGTCCTGAATTTGCAAGATCAAGTCCTTACCCATCTGATCTTGGAAAAATTGTTGATGCGCCGATACTACATTGTAATGGAGATGACCCTGAAGCCGTAGTTCATTGTGCAAAAATTGCTATCGAGTTCAGACAAAAATTTAACAAGGATGTTGTAATAGATATTATTTGTTATAGAAGATTTGGTCATAACGAAGGAGATGAACCATCATTCACCCAACCCCTTATGTATAAAAAAATAAAGTCTCACCCAACAACACTTAATATTTATGGAAATAGGTTAATTAAAGAAAATTCAATCACCGAGAAAGATTTTAAAATGCAAGTTGATAATTTTAGATTGTTGTTAGACGAACAATTTAAAACGGCTAAAGATTATAAACCTAAGCTAAATTGGTTCGAGGGCACATGGTCAAGATATCAGCCTAAAAAAGGCAAGGATAGAAGAGGCGATACTGGTGTTGATTTTAAGTTACTTACTCAAATTTCAGAAAAAATAAATAAATTAGACCCAGATTTAAATGTTCACAAAACTATTCAAAGAATTTTCTCTAATAGACATAAGTCTGTTTTAGAAAAAAAGAATATAGATTGGTCGACTGCTGAGGCCTTAGCCTTTGGATCTCTGTTAAAAGAGGGTTTTCCAGTAAGATTGGTAGGTCAAGACTCAGGAAGAGGAACTTTTAGCCAGAGACATTCAGTGCTTAGAAATCAAAATGATAATTCGAGATATATACCATTAAACAATATATCAAATAATCAAAAAAATTTTGAAGTAGTAGATAGTCTATTGTCTGAACTAGCAGTTCTTGGTTTTGAGTATGGTTACAGCTTAGTAGAGCCTGAAACTTTAACAGTTTGGGAGGCACAATTTGGTGATTTTGCTAATGGAGCCCAAGTTGTTATTGATCAGTTCATTGCTTCTGGCGAAAGAAAATGGTCTAGGGCCTCAGGATTAGTATTGTTATTACCTCACGGATACGAGGGACAAGGTCCTGAACATTCTTCAGCAAGACTAGAGAGATTTCTACAGCTTTGTGGGCAAGAAAATTTACAGGTAATGAATTGTACAACTCCTGCAAATTATTTTCATGCATTAAGAAGACAAATTCATAGAGATTTTAGAAAACCTCTAGTTATAATGACACCAAAATCACTGTTAAGAAATAAATATTGTGTTTCAAATTTAGAGGATTTTACTAAAGATAATTCTTTTCATAGAATTTTAGGAGATCATGCGAATGTACCAGGCTATGATTTTATAAAATTAAAGAAAAAGGAACAAATTAAAAAAGTAATATTATGTTCTGGAAAAATATATTTTGATTTACTTGAGGCTAGAGAGATATATAAAAAAGACAATGTTACATTAATTAGAATTGAACAGCTTTACCCCTTTCCAGCAAAATCTTTAGCTCAAGAGCTTGTACCATACAAAGAAAGTGCTAAATTTTATTGGTGTCAAGAAGAACCAAAGAACATGGGGGCGTGGTTTTCAGTGAGAGATTATATACAATGGACATTAGACTATATAGGAGCTAATAATAGTGAAATTTCTTATATTGGAAGAAATCCTGCAGCGTCTCCGGCAACTGGATATGCAAAAAGGCATCTAACTCAACAAGAAGAAATTATAAACAAGGTATTTAAATAGAAATTAATGAGTGAAAAAATTTTAGTTCCAGAATTAGGAGAAAGTATTACAGAGGCATCTATAGCCAGGTGGATAAAAAGTAAAGGTGAGACGGTAAATGCAGATGAACCTATTGTGGAACTAGAAACTGATAAGGTAAATTTAGAAGTACCATCTCCTGTAAATGGAATTATTTCTGAAATAAATTTTAAAGACGGAGATACAGTTGAAGTTGGGGCGGTACTAGGAACAATTTTAGAAAAAAACGAAGGCGCAGATAATTTACAAGATACTGTTAAAATTGAAAAAATTGTTCCAAAGGAAATAGAAAAAAAATTAGAAGAAATTGATGAAAAAGTTGAAGAAATTAATGAAAAAGATAGAGAAATTGATGATAAAGTTGAAGAATACTCAGAGGATAAATTAAATGGCCAAGAGACCTTTACAGCAAATCAGGAGGAAGAACCACTAATACTTTATGATGAGACAACAAAAGAAAAAGAAAACGAACAAAATAATTTATCACCAGCTGTAAGAAAAATCGTAACAGAAAAAAAAATTGATACCAATACAATCAAAGGCACAGGAAAAGATGGCCGTATACTAAAAGGTGATTTACTTGGGGCAATGGGGACAAATCCCAAACCAAACGAAAGAAAAGAAAAATATGGTCCTGAGGAAAGAATTCAAATGACTAGACTAAGACAAACAATTGCCAAAAGATTAAAAGAAGCACAGGAAAACGCTGCCATGCTAACAACTTTTAATGAAGTGGATATGAGCAACGTAATTTCATTGAGAAAAGAAAATCAAGAAGAATTTAAAAATAGATATGGAATTAAACTTGGATTTATGTCCTTTTTTGTTAAAGCTGCAGTGGTTGCTTTAAAAGCATTCCCAGCAATTAATGCTGAAATTGACAACCAAGATATAGTTTACAAAAATTATTATAACATAAGTTTTGCAGTAGGAACTGAAAAAGGACTAGTAGTTCCTGTATTAAGAAACGCTGATGAACTTTCATTTGCAGAAATTGAAAAGAGTATAAAAGATCTATCTGATAAAGCTAACTCAAGTAAACTAGGAATAAATGATCTTCAAGGTGGAACATTTACAATTAGTAACGGAGGTGTTTATGGATCAATGTTGTCCACTCCTATAATAAACCCACCACAGTCAGCTATTTTAGGAATGCATAATATAGTGGAAAGACCAATTGTAATTGATAGTGAAATAAAAGTAAGACCAATAATGTATTTAGCATTGTCTTATGATCATAGAATTATTGATGGAAAAGATTCTGTTTCATTTCTTAAAACTATTAAAGAAAGTTTAGAAGAACCAAGTAGATTATTGTTGGATATTTAATGTCAGAAAAATTTGATGCAGTTATTATAGGAGGTGGACCGGGAGGTTATGTTTGTGCAATTAGACTTTCCCAGCTTGGATTTAAAACTGCCTGTGTTGAGACTAGAGATACACTAGGAGGAACTTGTCTAAACATTGGATGTATTCCATCCAAAAGTCTATTAAATTTATCTGAAAACTATCATAAGGCAAAAAGTTTTCAAAAAATAGGAATAGAGATTGGTGATCTTAAGTTAAATTTAGAAAAAATGATGGAAAATAAAGATAAAGCAGTTTCCAATTTAACAAAGGGTATAGAGTTTTTATTTAAAAAAAATAAAGTCTCTTACTTTAAAGGCACAGGAAGTTTTAAAACTAAAAATCAAATTTTAGTTACAGACAAAAATAAAAATCAAACAATAATAGATACAAGATATACGATAATTAGCACTGGATCTGAGCCAACTTCAATTCCCGGTGTTAAGTTTGATGAGAAAATTATAATTTCTTCTACAGGAGCTTTACAAATACCCAAAGTCCCAAAAAAAATGGTCATTGTTGGTGGAGGTTACATAGGTTTAGAGATGGGATCGGTTTGGTCGAGACTAGGTTCTAAAGTTCAAGTAATTGAATTTTTAGACCATATAACGCCAGGCATGGATAGAGAAATTTCAAATGAATTTATGAAAATATTAGTTAAGCAAGGAGTAAGTTTTAAATTAAAAACTAAAGTAGAAAAAATAACCAAATTAAGTCATGGAGCTTCAATCGAAGTTTCTGGTCCAGATGGAAAAAAAGATAAAATTGAAGCTGATATAGTTTTAATTTCTGTTGGTAGAAAGCCTTATACAAGAAATCTTAATTTAGACAAAATTGGAGTTGAGTTAGACAAAAGTGGAAAAGTAAAAGTTGATAAGAAATTTCAAACTAATATAGAAGGTGTTTATGCCGTTGGAGATGTTATTGATGGCCCAATGCTTGCTCACAAGGCTGAAGAAGAAGGAATTGCTGTTGCTGAGCTAATATCAGGACAATCAGGTCATGTTAATTATGATGTTATACCTTCAGTCATTTACACCTCTCCAGAAGTGGCTGCAATAGGTAAAACTGAGGAACAATTAAAAAATGATAAAATAATTTATAAACTCGGCAAATTTCCTTTTATGGCAAATTCTAGAGCGAAAGCTATAAACGAACCTGAAGGCTTTGTAAAAATTTTAGCAGATGTCAAAACTGATAGAGTTTTAGGTGTACATATTATTGGTCCACACGCTGGTGAAATGATTGCAGAAATGTCAGTCGCAATGGAATTTGGAGCAAGTTCTGAAGATATAGCACGTACATGTCACGCGCATCCTACTTTTTCTGAAGCTATAAAAGAAGCAGCTTTATCAGTGGATAAAAGACAAATACATTCGTAATATCTTTTCATATTATAATATGAAAATACCAGTCCTTTTACCAAATATTTTTAATCATCCTTTTACTTATATTACAGATCTTAAATTAAAACCTGGAGACTATGTCTCAGTACCATTTGGAAAAACCGAGATGACAGGTGTAGTTTGGGACGAATTTGAGAAGCCAGATAATAAAAATTTTGAATTAAAAAAAATATTTAAAAAACACTCTGTTTCAGCTATGAATTTAAATACATTAAAATTTCTAAATTGGTTCTCAAATTATAATTTAGTCCCCAGAGGCATGAGTTTAAAACTACATATGTTAAGCAAACAAGTAGTAGAAGATTTTAGTGAAAAAGAATATCAATTTTATAACAAATTAACTAAACACATAAAATATACTTTATCCAAAGAACAAAAAAATTCATTAGATGAAATTACTAAAAATATCGAAAGTTTTAATGTTCATTTGCTTCAAGGCACAACCGGTTCAGGTAAAACTATAGTTTATTTCAATGTTATAAAACAATTAATCGAAAAAAAATTCCAAGGTTTAATTCTTCTTCCTGAAATAGGTTTAACAAGCGAATTCGAAAAAAAATTTAAAGATTTTTTTGGTTTTGAGCCCGCAATATGGCATTCCAGCATTTCAAAAAAGAAGAAAAAAATTATATGGAGTGGTCTTTCTTCTGGTAAAATTAATGTTGTCATAGGAGCTCGATCAGCTTTATTTCTCCCTTTTAAAAAACTTGGCATTATAATTGTCGATGAAGAACACGATCAATCTTATAAACAAGATGAAGGAGTAACTTACCATGCTCGTGATATGGCAATTGCAAGAGCAAAATTTGAAAATATTCCAATTAATTTAGTAACAGCCATTCCTTCAATTGAAACCTATCAAAATGTTAAAAAACGCAAATATTCTCACTCACAGCTTATACAGAGATTTAAAAATGCAGAATTACCTAAACATGAACTTATAGACTTGAAAAAGTATAAATTAGGAAAACAATCATGGATATCTTCAAAAACTATTGAAAAAGTACAGTTTCATTTAGACAAAGGGGATCAGGTACTTTTTTTTTTGAATAGAAGAGGCTTTTCACCTTTTGTATTATGTAAAAATTGTTTACAAGTTTTTTCATGTCCGAATTGTTCAATTAATTTAGTTTATCATAAAAAAATTCAGTGTTTGCTATGTCATTATTGTGGTTTTAAATCAAGTTTAGATAGAAACTGTAATAAAAAAGAGAAATGTGATTTTGTTTTTAGTGGACCAGGAGTTGAAAAAATATTTGAAGAGGTTAAAAAAATATTTCCTGATTACAAATCATTTATTTTTTCAAGTGATACAATGAACAAAAAAGCTTCAAAAGATTATTTAAAGAAAATAATTAATAATGAAATAAATATATTGATTGGTACACAATTAATTTCTAAAGGTTATCATTTTCCCAATTTAAATTGTATTGTTGTCTTAGATATTGATCTTTCATCTCTTGGACACGATCTTAGAGGAGCTGAAAAAAATCTTCAACTTTATCATCAGCTATCTGGACGTGCTGGCAGAACAGGAAAACCAGCAACAGTATATTTCCAGACATATAACTTAAAATCTGATTTGATTAATAAAATAGTACATCAAGATCCTTTAAAATTTTTAGATAATGAGCTTGATTTGAGAAAAAGGAATAATTTACCACCTTATGAAAGATTTATTAGTTTAATAATTACTGGAAGTGAAGAAAAAAAATTAGAGAGCGAGGCTCTGAGATTAAAGGTTGAATTAACAAAAGGAATTGATGCTAAAATTTTAGGACCAGTAAATGCACCAGTATATAAAATTAAAAAAAAATTTAGAAATAGACTTTTGATAAGATCTAAAAAAGTGTCAACAATTCAAAAAAAACTTTCTTTTATACTTAAAAGTTTTAATTTGAGTTCCGGAATAAAACTGACGGTTGATGTCGACCCAATTAACTTTAATTAATGGCTTAAATTTAGGTGTTTTTACAAATCTGCCGCTTGAAGAGGCTTTATTGTTATGCTAATTAAAACCAATTTTTTAAAAATCTTCTAGATAATAAGGATTTAAATTGACTAACACAAACTTCTCAATATCAGCTCATAATAGTTATTCTCTTGCACTTTATGAATTAGCTGAAGAAAATAAAATATTAGATCAAATAGAAAAACAAGTTTTTGCAATAGCAAAGCTAATTACTGAAAGTGAAGATTTTATTTCAACTATAAAAAATCCGACTTTAAAACAAGAGGATCAATTAAACATTATTTCTTTAATATCGGAAAAATTTGGGCTTGATCAACTGCTTAAAAAATTTATTAATTTTTTAATTTTTAAAAGACGAATTTTTTATATTGAAAATATTTTTAAAGATTTTTTAAGTATTTGTTCAAATAAAAGAGGCGAAGTAGAGGCAAAACTGATTTCTGCAAAAAAACTGGATAACTCAGAAATTGATAAAATAAAAATTGAACTTTCAAAAAATTTTGGAAAAAATATCAAATTAAATTTTAAACATGATGAAAGTATTATTGGAGGATTAGTTATTCAAGTTGGCAGTATAATGATTGATAGTTCAATAAAAAATAAATTACAAAAAATTCAAAACAAAATGGTAGAGGCATAAATGGAAATAAATCCTTCCGAGGTAACAAAAATTCTTAAAGAACAAATTAAAAAATTTGGTGATAAAACGGAAGTTTCAGAGGTTGGACAGGTTCTTTCTGTAGGAGATGGTATTGCAAGGATATATGGCTTAGACAATGTTCAAGCGGGAGAAATGGTTGAATTTTCAGATGGGTCAAAAGGTATGGCCTTAAACTTAGAGAGTGATAATGTAGGAGTTGTAATCTTTGGAGATGACAGAGCAGTTAAAGAAGGAGATAACGTTAAGAGAACTGGTGCGATCGTTGACACTCCTGTAGGTAAAGAGTTATTAGGAAGAGTAGTTGATGGATTAGGCAATCCTATAGATGGAAAAGGTGCTTTAGATAAAGGAATTAAAAGAAGCAGGGTTGAAGTAAAAGCTCCAGGCATAATTCCACGTAAATCAGTTAGTGAGCCCATGCAGACAGGTCTCAAGTCTATCGATAGTTTAGTTCCAATCGGTAGAGGTCAAAGAGAATTAATTATTGGTGACAGACAAACAGGCAAAACTGCAGTTGCAATAGATGCAATAATAAATCAAAAAAAAATAAACGAGTCCGATGACGAAAAACAAAAATTATATTGTGTTTATGTAGCAATAGGTCAAAAAAGATCTACAGTTAGACAAATTGAAAAAACACTAGAAGAAGCTGGAGCAATGGAATACACTACAATTGTTGCTGCAACTGCATCAGATGCTGCTCCTCTTCAATTCTTAGCTCCATATACTGGTTGTACAATGGGAGAATATTTCAGAGATAATGGGATGCATGCTTTAATAATTTATGATGATTTATCAAAACAGGCTGTAGCATATAGACAAATGTCACTCTTATTAAGAAGACCACCTGGCAGAGAAGCTTATCCAGGGGATGTATTTTACCTACATAGTAGATTGCTTGAGAGAGCAGCTAAACTTGGTGATGAACATGGCGGAGGTTCTTTGACTGCTTTACCAATAATAGAAACGCAAGGAGGTGATGTTTCTGCATTTATACCTACGAATGTCATATCTATTACTGATGGTCAGATATTTTTGGAAACAGAATTATTTAATCAGGGAATTAGACCAGCAATAAATGTAGGATTATCAGTTTCTAGAGTTGGATCTTCGGCACAAACAAAAGCGATGAAAAAAGTTTCTGGCTCCATGAAATTAGAACTTGCTCAATACAGAGAAATGGCAGCGTTTGCTCAATTTGGATCAGATTTAGATGCCTCAACTCAAAAATTGTTAAATAGAGGTTCAAAATTAACAGAACTATTAAAACAAAACCAATATTCTCCAATGACTGTAGCAGAACAGGTAATTTCAGTTTATTGTGGTGTTAAAGGACATTTAGATGATATTGAACAAAAAAATATCGCAGAATTTGAAAAAAAAATAATAGATAAATGTAAATCTGAAAAGCCAGAGATATTAGAATCAATCAAGAGTACAGGAAAGCTCGAAGAAAATATAGAAAAATTATTAGTTGAGATTATAACTGAACTAAAAAATAACTTTAAATCTTAAAATGGCAAGTTTAGACGAATTAAAAAAAAGAATATCAAGTGTTAAATCTACACAAAAGATAACTAAAGCTATGAAAATGGTAGCAGCAGCTAAATTAAGAAGAGCGCAAGAGAGTGCCGAAAAAGGAAGACCATACTCTGATAAAATGAATAATATAATTCTCAATCTTTCTAATAATATTACTGATATAGAAAATTCACCAAAGTTATTAGCAGGTTCTGGTGAAAGTAAAATTTATTTATGTGTTGTCATGACTTCCGACAGAGGGCTTTGTGGAGGTTTTAATACAAACATAATTAAGAAAGCTAAATTATATTTCAAAAAAATTATAGATGAAGGAAAAACTTTAAAAATCATTACAGTTGGGTCAAAAGGATATGACCAATTAAAAAGAGTTTACAAAAATAACATAGTTGAGAAAATTTCATTTAAAGAATCAAAAAATGCAAATTATTTCGATGCTGACAAAGTTGGCAAGATCATTATTACTAAATTTGAAAAAAAAGAATTTGATGTTTGTACAATTTTTTATAATCAATTTAAAAATGTAATAACTCAAATACCACAAGAACAACAAATTATTCCTTTGAAATCGACTGAAAAAATAGAGGAAAATTCAGTTCAAGATAATTATGAATTTGAACCTGAAGAAGATGAAATTTTAAGTAATTTATTACCTAAAAATATTTCAACTCAAATTTTTAAAGCTATGTTAGAAAACTCAGCCAGCGAGCAAGGCTCTAGGATGAGTGCAATGGATAATGCGACTAGAAACGCAGGCGAAATGGTTGATAGGCTTACAATTGAATATAATAGAAGCCGTCAAGCAGCAATAACAAAAGAACTAATTGAAATTATATCAGGAGCAGAAAGTTTATAATTATGAGAAAAGGAAAAATTACACAAATTATTGGAGCGGTAGTAGATGTTAAATTTGATGGAGAACTACCAGAAATATTAACTGCATTGGAATGTAATAATGGCGGTAACAGACTCGTTTTAGAAGTTGCACAGCACCTAGGTGAATCTAGTGTAAGAACTATCGCTATGGATGCAACAGAAGGTTTAAAAAGAGGCGATGAAGTTAATGATACAGGAGCACCCATCAAAGTTCCTGTTGGACCTGAAACTTTAGGAAGAATTATAAATGTGATAGGCGAACCAATTGACGAAAAAGGAGATGTTAAATCAAAAGAAAATTGGCCTATTCATAGAGCGGCACCAGAATTTAATGATCAATCCACTGAAACCGAAATTTTAGTCACTGGGATAAAAGTGGTTGATTTATTAGCGCCATACGCAAAGGGAGGAAAAATCGGATTATTTGGAGGTGCGGGAGTTGGCAAAACAGTTCTTATTATGGAATTAATTAATAATGTGGCAAAAGCACATGGAGGCTTCTCAGTTTTTGCAGGAGTTGGAGAAAGAACAAGAGAAGGAAACGATCTTTACCATGAGATGATCGAGTCAGGGGTAATTAAACCAGATGGCACAGGTTCAAAGGCTGCTCTAGTATACGGTCAGATGAATGAACCTCCTGGTGCAAGAGCAAGAGTTGCTCTTTCAGGTTTGACTGTCGCTGAATACTTTAGAGATCAGGAAGGTCAAGACGTACTATTTTTTGTTGATAATATATTTAGATTTACTCAAGCGGGATCAGAAGTTTCTGCATTGTTAGGAAGAATTCCATCTGCGGTTGGATATCAGCCAACTTTAGCAACAGATATGGGAAATCTTCAAGAAAGAATCACAACAACAAACAAAGGATCTATAACTTCTGTTCAAGCGATTTATGTTCCTGCAGATGATTTAACAGACCCAGCTCCAGCAACATCTTTTTCACATTTAGATGCAACTACAGTTTTATCTAGACAAATTGCTGAAATTGGAATTTATCCAGCCGTAGATCCATTAGACTCAACTTCTAGAATATTAGACCCAAGAATTGTTGGTGATGAACACTATAGAGTCGCTAGAGAGGTACAAAAAATATTACAAACTTATAAATCTTTGCAAGATATAATTGCCATTTTAGGCATGGATGAGTTATCAGAGGAAGATAAACTGGTCGTTGCTCGTGCTAGGAAAATTCAAAGATTTTTATCTCAGCCCTTTTTTGTAGCTGAGGTATTTACTGGTTCCCCAGGCAAACTTGTAGACTTAGAATCTACTATTAAAGGCTTTGATGCCATATGCAAAGGAGATTACGATCATTTACCAGAGGCAGCATTTTATATGGTAGGTACAATAGAGGAAGCTATTGAAAAAGCAGAAAAAATGGCAAAAGAAGCTGCTGCCTAATGAGTGAGACATTTAACATTGAAATAGTAAATCCCGAAAAATCTTTTTTTAAAAAAGAAAATGTTTCAGAGGTTGTAGTTCCCGCCTTCGAAGGCGAGCTAGGAATTTTAAAAAATCATATTTCAATTATTTCATTTTTAAAACCAGGTATAATTAAAATTTTTAGTGGTAACGAACAAGAAAAATTTTATATTGAAGATGGAATAGTTGAATTTAAAGACAATTCTCTGTCAATTCTTACGAGTTCAATTTTCGATATTAAAAATTTAGATAAAAATATTATTAGTAATTCAATATCTGATGCTGAAAAAGAACTATCAAGCAATGAAATTGATGATCAAAAAAGATTTTTATTAAATCATAAAGTTGAAGTTTTAAAATCCTTATCTCTTAATTAAATAATTTTTATTAATTCTTTTTGAATATGGCGATATACATCGAGCTTGAAATCTACAACTTTATCAGATAGATTTTCAATATCTATCCACTTCCACTCTAAAAATTCTGGATTTTTTGTTTTAATATTAATTTCTTTTTCTTCTCCATTGAATTTTGTAATAAACCATTTTTGCTTTTGACCTTTGTATCTACCTTTCCAAATAATACCCAACAAATGATTTGGAAGATAATATGTTAAAAATCCATCAATTTCTTTTATGAGGGTTACATTCTTAATGCTAGTCTCTTCCTCTAGCTCTCTTAGAGCTGCATTAAAAAATTCCTCTCCTTTATCTATACCTCCCTGCGGCATTTGCCAAAAATTCTTTGGATTATCTATTCTTTTTGCTACAAAAACTTTGTTAAACTTATTTAGTACAACAATACCTACACCATCTCTTAGAGGTAAATTTTTATATTTGTCTTTCATTTAACCATTAAGCATTTTGATAGCAAAATCTAATTGGTTATCACTTTCTGTATTAATTCTAAAATCATCACTACCTTCAGCAATTTCGAAATCTGGGGTTACACCTATTTCAGAAATTGACTCACCAGATGGCAAGTAGTACTTTGAAACAGTTAATCTAATTGCTCCCTTATTATCCAATGGTATTATTGATTGTACAGATCCTTTACCATATGTAGTCTCGCCAATTAATATAGATCTTTTATGATCTTTAAGTGCACCAGCAACAATTTCAGCTGCTGAAGCAGAACCATAATTTATCAAACAAATAAGTGTGGATCCATTTAAAATATCACCATCTTTTGCAAACCATTTTCTATTTTCAAAACTTTTTCTGCTTTTAGTTGATACTATTTCTCCATTATTTAAAAAAAAATCTGAAATTTTTATTGCTTGAGAAAGAAGACCCCCTGGATTATTTCTTAGATCTAAAATATAATTTTTTATTTCTTTATTTTTTTTAAATTTTGTAATCTCTTTTTTAACCTGATTACTACTGTTCTCGTTAAAAGACGTTAACCTCAAATATCCTATATTTTTATTAATTATTTCAGATTTTACAGAGCTAACTTGTATTATATCTCTTGTAATTTTGAATGTTAAAGATTTTTTTACTCCTATTCTTCTAACTGTGATCTCGATATCTGAACCAACTGGCCCTCTCATAAGCTCAACTGCTTGGCTAAGGGTTTTGCCTTGAACTTGAGTTTCATTTATTTTAATTATATAATCTCCTGCTTTTACTCCCACTTTATCAGCTGGAGAGCTATCAATTGGTGTTATAACTTTTACTACACCCGCCTCCATACTTACTTCAATTCCCAATCCACCAAACTCACCACTTGTTTCAGTTTGCATTTCTTTGTACATTTCAGGAGACATGTATGCTGAATAAGGATCTAAAGATTGAAGAACACCATTTATTGCTGCATCCATAATTTTACTTTGATTTACATCATCCACATATTCCTTATTTATTTTATTCAAAACTTCACCGAATAAATCAATTTTTTCATAGATATTGTCTTTATTTTCGGAACGAACGTTTCCTGAAAACAATATTAAAAAAAATAATAAAAAAGATATTAAACTTTTTTTCATATAGTAAGCCTTTCTTGAGGAATTAGCTCTGACCACATTTTCTCTAATTCATAAAATTTTCTTTTTTCTGGATTAAAGATATGAACTATCAAATCTATACCATCAACAAGTTTCCAATCTAGACTGTCTTTACCTTCAATTTTTGTATTAGCAACACCATTTTTTTTAAATTGATCAAGAACCTGCTCTGATAATGCTTGAATATGTCTTGAAGATGTTCCGCTAGCAATAATCATATAGTCTGCTACAGATGATTTTCCAGCCAAATCAATAGTCACAATATCTAGGGCTTTATTATAATCTAGGGTTTTTATAATTATTTTTTTTAAATCGGAGATTTTATCCATTTATTAATTTTTAATTATCAAATTTTTCCTCAATTGAGAAGATGAAATATTGATTTTTTTAATATTCACAAATTCTAATCCTTTTTTAAAAAATTTCTTAAAAGAAATCGATTTTTGCGATTTTGCTTTATATTTATTTCTGTCAAAAACTAAAATATTACATTTTGATGAAATTTCTTCATGATTTTTCCATTTATGAAAATTTATTAAATTATCTGCTCCCATAATGAAATAAATTTCATAATTTTTATGTTTTTTTTTTAAATATTTTATCAAGTCAATTGTCCGATTAGATTTTATTTTGTCTTCAAAAAAAATAATTTTTATAAATTTATTTTTATTATTTATTTTTTTTGCGTATATAATTCTCTCTTTTAAAGTTTTATTTGTTTTTTTTTTGAATGGATTTTTTTTAGTTATTGCCCATATAACCTTTTTTAGAGCAAATCTTTTTTTTGCCTCTTTAGAAATCTTTATATGTCCAATATGAGCTGGATCAAATGTTCCACCTAATATTCCTATTTTATTCAATTTTTTTTTTATCAATTTATTTTCTTATTTGCCCAGATCCAAAAACTTCATATTTGTAACTTACAAGTTGATTTAAACCAACTGGTCCTCTTGGAGGTAACCTATTTGTAGATATTCCCACCTCTCCTCCAAAACCAAATTCGCCACCATCAGCAAATTGAGTTGATGCATTGAGCATTGCTATTGAACTTTTTACATTTTTTAAAAAAAATTTTGAAATATTTTTATTTTTAGTGATTATAGAGTCAGTGTGCATAGTTCCATATTTATTGATATGATCAACAGCTTCTGAAACATTTTTTACTGATTTTACTGATACTTTTGCAGACAAATATTCAGTAGACCAATTTTGTTCTTTAGCAATTCTACATTTACCTTTATAAATTTTTCTAATTTTTTTATCAGCATATATTATACAGTTGTTTTTTTCTAATTCTTGCAGAATAGGATTAGCAAATTTTGTTAAATATTTTTCGTGAATTAAAACAGTCTCAGTTGCCCCACAAATGCTAGTGTTTCTTAACTTAGCATTTAATATTATTTTTTTTGCTAGATTTATATCTGCATGTTTATCAACATAAGTATGACAAATTCCTTCCAAGTGACCAATTGTTGGTACTGACGATAAATCTTGAACTTTTTTTACTAAGCTTTTTCCTCCTCTAGGTATAATTACATCAATATATTTTTGCATTTTAGATAATAGTAAATCAACTACTTTTCTATCTTTTAGCTTTATAAATTGTACGTAATTTTTATCTATTTTATTTTCTTGTAATGATTTTCTAAATAAGTCAGATATTATTTTATTACTAAAATATGCTTCCGATCCACCCCTCAATATTACACAATTTCCTGATTTAAAGCATAGACTTGAAACATCTGAAGTAACATTAGGTCGGCTTTCATATATAACCCCCACCACTCCTATTGGTATTGTTACTTTTTTTATTCTTAATCCGTTTGGACGTTTCCAATTTTCTTTAATTATATTTATAGGATCTTTAAATTTGCTTATAGCAATAACAGACTTAATTATTTGATCTATTTTATTATTATTTAACTCTAGCCTCTTAATTAAATTTTCTTTTAACCCTTTCTTTTTGGCAAAACTTATATCTTTATAATTTTCTTTCAAAATATTTTCTTTATTAATATTTATTAACCTAGCAAACTTTACTAAAACTTTATTTTTTAACTTATTATCTAATTTTTTTGAAAAAGCTTTTTTAGCATTTTTGCCGATGATATTAAGGTCTTTTTGCATAAGCTTATAATATCACCATATCATCTTTATGAATAACTTCAGACTTTGAGATATATCCCAACAACTCACTGATTTTGTTTGAATGTTGTCCTTTTATCTTTAAAATTTCTTCTGATGCAAAAGAGCTAAGACCTCTTGCATACTCTTTCATATTTTTATCCAATATCTTAATGTGATCGCCTTTACTGAATTTACCATTAACTTTTTTTACTCCTGCCGCAAGTAGACTTTTGCCTTTTTTTAAAGCACTGATTGCTCCTTGATCTATGACCAATTCACCTTTAGGAGATATTGAACTGATAATCCATTTTTTTCTTGCATCAAGTTTTGATAATTTTGGTAAGAACCATGTACAAAAATTTTTTTTTATAATTTCTTTAATTGGTCTTAAATTTAGACCATTCGCTATACACATATAGCAACCAGAAAATTGACAAATTTTTGCAGCATCTATTTTAGTCTTCATTCCTCCGGTACCGTATTGTCCTGTGCTTTTTGTTGCAATTTTTTCAATATCACTGTTAATATCTTTGATTTCTTTTATTAGTTTTACGTTTTTGTTTAATTTAGGGTTCTTTGAATAAAGTCCATCAACATCAGATAATAATATTAAACAATCAGCTCCTGAAATTTGTGCAACACGTGAAGCCAATCTATCATTGTCACCATATTTTATCTCAGATGTAGCAGTACTATCATTTTCATTTACAATTGGAACGAATCCTAGGTTAAACAAATTTTCAAAAGTCCTTTTTGCATTAATTGCTCTCCTTCTTTTCTCAGTATCTTCTAAAGTTATTAAAATTTGTGATAAATTTATTTTTTTAGAGGATAAATTTTTTTTAAACAAATTCATTAATTCTATTTGTCCTATAGATGCTACAGCTTGACTTTTATCTAACTTTAAATTTTTTTTATTTAGATTTAACTTCTTACATCCTAATGCTATAGCTCCAGAACTTACCACAATAATATTTTTGTTTTGATCTTTTAATTCTTTAATATCTTTACCAAATTCAGATAGCCATTTTTTACGGATTACTCCTTTGTTATTAATCAATAAAGAAGAACCAATTTTAATTACAATTGTTTTTGATTTGTTAATATACATATTTCAATAATTTAGATTTAATATCAGATACTAACTTTTTATTTTTTGTTGATAAAACTAAAATTTCTTTTTTAATTTTATTTTTAAATTCTTTTTTTTTTTCAATTAATTCTTTATTTTCAATTAAGTCTATCTTATTAAAGACTATAAGTTCATCTTTTTTCAACAAATTTTTACTATATTTCCCTAGCTCATTTCGTACTTGTTTATATGATGTAACTAAATTTTTTTCAGTTACATCTATTAAATGTAATAAAGTTTTGCATCTTTCAATATGTTTTAGAAATTTAATTCCTAAACCTACCCCTGAGTGAGCACCTTCTATTAAACCTGGAATATCTGCTAAAGTAATCTCTGTATCATCATATAAAGCCACTCCAAGATTTGGATTAAGTGTTGTAAATTTATAATTTGCAATTTTTGGATTTGCACTTGTTGCTGCAGCAAGTAAGCTTGATTTTCCTGCATTAGGCAATCCAATAATACCAATATCTGCAATTGTTTTTAATTGTAACCAAATCCAGAATTCTTCACCTATTTTTCCTTTAGTGATCTTCTTTGGAGCTCTATTCGTCGATGACTTAAATTTTATATTCCCAAAACCTCCTTTTCCTCCTATAGCTGCAACAAATTCTTCACTTTCTTTTTTAAAATCATAAATAAGTGTTTTGTTATCCTCTTCAAAAACTTGTGTACCTAATGGCACCTTAAGGTATAAATCTTTTCCTCCTCTGCCTGTTTTTTGTTTACCCATTCCATTGTGGCCTCTTTCTGCCTTAAAATGCTGCTGGTACCTATAATCAATTAATGTATTTAAATTTCTTTCAGACTTTAAAATTATTGATCCACCTTTACCTCCGTCACCTCCATCAGGACCGCCAAATTCTATAAATTTTTCCCTTCTAAAACTAGGAGATCCAGAACCTCCATTACCTGCTTTAATATATATTTTTACCTGATCTAAAAATTTCATTTTTCAACAGAATTTATTTTGTTGTTTTGATTAATTGGGTTTTACAGAGACGTAAGTTCTATCTGACTTACTTTTTTTAAAAACCACTTTACCCTTTATTACTGAGAAAATTGAATGATCTTTTCCAATACCAACATTTTCTCCAGGGAATATTTTTGTTCCTCTTTGTCTAACAATTATGTTTCCAGGAATAACTTTTTCTCCTCCATACTTTTTGACACCAAGTCTACGACCAGCACTATCCCTACCATTTCTTGAAGATCCACCTGCTTTTTTTGTTGCCATAAGTAACCTAAACTATTTATCTTTCTCTATTGTCTTTTTTTCATCTTTAACAGGTTTAATTTTTTTATCTGCTTCAGAAATTAATTTCCCGTCTTTTGAAAAGATCTTTTCTATCTTAATTAATGAATATTGTTGTCTATGTCCATTTTTTCTTCTAGAGTTTTTTCTTCTTCTTTTTTTGAATATTAATACTGTTCTTTCTTTACTATTTTTAATGATATCAGCCTCTACTTTTGCTCCACTTACAACTGGAGAACCTAATTCAATTGTCTTATCGTCTCCATAAGCTAATATTTCTTTAAACTCTATTTTTGACTGAGGTTTTGAGTTTTCTAATTTTTCAATCTTAAGGATTTCTCCTGCTTTAACTTTGTATTGTTTTCCACCAGTTTGTATTATTGCAAATGACATTGTAATTTTTAATTTTTATAATCTGCAATATAGTTCTAGACCTATTATAGTCAAGATCAATAAACTAGAAATTATCCTTTAAATCTCTTAATTTTGAAAAACCTTCTAAGTTTTTTGTTCTCAAAAAAATATTACAGTCTAATTCTTCCTTAATAGTAGTTGGAAGAGAAGGAAGATTTTTTTTAAGCCTTTCTTTGACAGAAAGTATTTTATTTTTTAAATCGATATTTTCGCTGTCATAAGTAAAACAAAATTCTGAATTTTTAAGAGTATATTCATGACCACAATAAATTTTGGTTTCAAGGGGAAAAGATTTAATTAAATTTATAGATTGATACATTTCTTTATATGTGCCTTCAAAAATTCTTCCACATCCCAATGAAAAAAGTGTATCTCCAGTGAATAGAATTTTTTGCTTATAAAAATGAAAGCATATATGTCCTGATGTGTGCCCAGGAACATGGAAAATTTTAAACTCAAAATTATTATGTTTCCATACTTCTCTATCTTTTAAGGATATATCAATTTCAGGAATTCTATGTTTGTCACCATAAAATCCTATTACCTTAGAATTATATTTATTTTTGAGTTCTTTATTGCCACCTACATGATCATAATGATGGTGTGTATTTAAGATGAATTTGAGGTTTAAACTTTTTTTTTCGATAAATTTTATCAAGGGTTTACTTTCACTTGGATCAATAGCACAAGCTGAATTGTTTGACTCATCAATAATTAGGTAAGAATAATTATCTTGAAGACATTTAATAATTTTAATTTTCATCATATTTCTCTAATATAAAAATTCCTAATTCAGAAAAAAAATTTTGAAATTGTAAATTTTTTAAATTAATTTTTATGTTTCTTTGTCTGCAATAATTTTCAAAATCTTTAATTGTACACATATGTAAGTTTGGTGTGTTATACCATTCATTTGGTAAATTTTCTGTAACTGGCATTGTGCCTTTCAAAAGTAAATGCAGTCTAACCTTCCAATGTCCAAAGTTAGGAATTGATACGATAGCTTTTTTACCTATTCTTAATAATTCATTCAAAACATTTTCAGGATCCAAGAAAGCTTGCAAGGTTTGACTAAGAATTACATAATCAAAAGAGTTATCCGGAAATTGCTTTAAATCTTTTTCTGCATTACCTTCAATAACCGTCAAGCCTTTTTCAACACATTTTTGGATGTCAGATTTAGATAATTCAATTCCCCTAATATCTTTACTAATATTTTCATAAATATATTTCATTAGTTCACCATTTCCACACCCTACATCTAATATCTTAGAATTTTGATTTATTAATTTTGCAATATTATAAAATTCTTTTTTCATTAAATCTTTTTATATGATGTATTTAAAAAATTCTTAACAGTGTTTAGAAAATCTGGAACATCAAGTAAAAAAGAGTCATGACCCTTATCAGATAAAATTTCAACAAATCCGACATTTTTACCAATAGCATTAAGAGCTATTACTATATCTCTATTTTCAGAAGTTGGATAAAGCCAATCTGAGGTAAAAGATATAATAAAAAATTTTGTATCACTTTTTTCAAATGCTTTTGATAAGTTACCATCAAATTTTTTTGTAAGATCAAAATAATCCATTGCTCTTGTAATATACAAATAGCTATTCGCATCAAATCTATCAACAAAAGCGGATCCTTGATATCTTAAATAACTCTCTATTTGAAAGTCAGCATCAAAACTAAACTTTAGATCGTCTCTCTCTTGTAGTTTTCTCCCAAATTTTTCTTGAAGACCTGCTTTAGATAAATAAGTTATATGTGCTGCCATTCTTGCAACCGCAAGTCCTTTATCCGGCTGTTTATTTTGCTCTTCATAAAATCCATCTTGCCAATTTCTATCTGCCATTATTGATTGTCTTCCAAGTTCATTTAGAGCTATATTTTGAGCTGAATGACTTGCGGTGCAAGCAATTGGAATTGCTGTAGAAGCCTTATTGGGGAAATTTGAGACAAACTGAAGTACTTGCATTCCACCCATGGATCCTCCAATAACGCTAAATAATTTTTCAATTTTAAAATACTCTAAAAGATTATATTGAGCATTAACCATATCGTTTATTGTGATTATGGGGAAGTTTGTACCATAAGGTTTTTTTGTGTCAGGGTTAATATCGCTTGGTCCAAGAGAACCCATACAACCACCTATAACATTTGCTGCAATTACAAAATATTTATCAGTATCGATAGCTTTTCCAGGTCCAAGAGCATAACTCCACCAACCATCTTTTTTTGTAATTGGATTTATTCCTGAAGCAAATTGATCTCCAGTTAGTGCGTGAAAAATCAAGATAGCATTATTTTTTTTTTCATTTAATTTTCCATATGTTTCATAAGCCAGTGGAAAATTATTAATTGTCTGACCACAATCTAACTTTAATGGTTTTTTAACAATTATTTTCTTTATATCTTTAAATTTGCTCATATTAATTTGCTGATGAATTGGAGGAAAAAAAACTTATTTAGCGGTTTTTTTTAGGCGCTCGCAATTCAGTTTTAAATCAGCGCAAATAGTGTTTACAATATAGATTTTTATATGTCAAATTTTATAAGGATTTTATTTATTTAATTTAAATAAATTATAATTTAACTATATATACCAGAAATACATAAAATTATGAAATTAACTAAATTTAAAAAACTAAAATTTCAATCTTATAAACCTGGAAAATATGAAATACCAAATTTAAAGGAAACTAGAAAAATAATTAAATTATCTGCAAATGAGTCAGCATTGGGCACAAGTTCAAGAGTAAAAGCGATTTTAAGAAATAATATTAGTACTTCAAAATACCCAGATTACACGTCCAAATTATTAAGAAAAAAAATTTCAATTAAATTTAAATGTAACGTAAATAAAGTGATTTGCGGATCTGGATCAGATGAGATCATTCAAATGCTATGTCAATTATTTTTGACTAAAGGCGATCAAGTTATTGTACCAGAATTTAGTTTTTTAATGTACAGGATTTACGCTTCTATTTCTGGTGCAAAAGTCGTTTTTTCAAAAGAGAATAACTTTAAGATTTCAGTAAAAAATATAATTAATAAAGTAAATAAAAAAACTAAAATTGTTTTTTTAGCAAATCCTAATAATCCCACTGGGACATATCTCTACAGAAATGAATTAATCAATCTAAGAAAAAAATTAAGAAAAGATATTTTGTTGGTAATAGACGATGCTTATTATGAATACATGAAGGATAAAAACTATTCATCAGGATTAAATATTTTTAAAAATTCAAAAAATGTTTTTATATTACGAACTTTTTCTAAAATTTATGGATTAGCAGCTTTAAGAATTGGATGGGGTTATGGTGATAAAAATATTATTGATGCTTTAAATTTCATTAAACCACCTTTTAATGTTAATGAAATTGCACAGCTATGTGCAATTGAAGCGCTTAAGGATAATAAATTTATTAATAAATCAATTAAACACAACATATATTGGAGTAAAAAAATTAAAAAAAGTTTAGAGGAACTTCATATTTACTCAAATAAAACTAGTGCAAATTTTCTTTTGTTGAATTTCAATAGATGTAAATTATCAGCAATTACAATTGAAAAGAAATTAGAAAAAAGAGGAATTATACTTAGAGAAATGAATACCTATGGAATTGATAATCATTTAAGATTAACAATTGGAAACAGTATAGAAAATAAATTATTTCTTAAAGAAATTAAAAAAATTTTTAAAAATGTTTAATAAAATTTTAATTATAGGATGTGGCCTAATTGGCTCTTCAATATTAAGAGCTATAATAGAAAAGAAATTATCTAAAAAAATTTATATTTTAGATAAATCAAAAAAAAATATAGCTAAAATAAAGAAAATAAATTCAAATTTAATATTTTTAAATAAAATTGATAAAAAAGTTTCAAGTATTAACTTTGTAATTTTGTGTACTCCAATGAGCGAATATGAGAAAATCATTTTTAAATTAAACAATTTTTTATCTCCCAATACACTTTTAACAGATGTTGGATCTACTAAAAAAAACTTACAAGAAATTAAAAATAAAAAATTAAATAAGAAATTGAATTGGATTATGAGCCATCCAATATCCGGATCTGAAGTGAGTGGTCCTGAGCATGGAAGTAGAAATTTATTTAAAAAAAAATGGTGCATTATTATTAGGGATAAAAATAAAAAAGCACTACTTAAAGTTTCACAATTCTGGAAAAGAATAGGCGCAAAGATAGTTTTTATGCAAATCGAAGAGCATGATAAAATATTTTCAATGACTAGTCACTTGCCTCATTTAATAGCCTATAATTTAATTAAAACTGCCCAAGATTTTCAGAAAAAAAATAAAAAAAATATTATCAAGTTCAGCGCTGGAGGATTAAGAGATTTTTCTCGAACAGCTGCATCCAACGAAATAATGTGGAGGGATATTTTTTTTAGTAATAAAACCAACATGATAAAAGTGATCGATATGTTTATTGATAACCTTAATGGTTTAAAAAAAAATATTAAATTTTCAGAAGATAAAAAATTACGAAAAATTTTAATAAATTCAAAAAAGGTAAGAAAACAGATTATAGACTTAAAACAAGATGTTTCCAAACCGGATTTTGGAAGAAAAAATATTTAAATAGGAAATATTTTCTTTACTTTAAGATTTGCAGTTTTTTTAATTAATTCAATAGTTTTTTTAATTGACATAATCACAACCTTTTTTTTTGGACCATATGCATGAATTAGGTTTTTCGAATTTAGGCATACAGCAACATGTCCTTTCCAAAAAATTAAATCTCCTTTTCTATACATTTTTTTGTAATTACTACCTTTTTTTAATTTAATTTGATCAACAGTATCTCTTGGAAAAAATTTATTGTTAAACTTATAATATAGTTGAATTAGTGCTGAACAATCAATTCCATCATAAGTTTTTCCGCCCCATTTATAACCACATTTTAAAAATAGTTTAAAAATTTCCTTAAATTCTTTATTTTTTGTTTTTAGCTGAATAATATCATTTTTCTTTATCCACTTATTTTTTTCAAACATAATATAATTTTTTGTTTCTTTTAAATTTTCTATTTTGCTTGAAAATGGCAAAAATTTTTTTGAATTATAAATTTTGGCTTTCAAAACTTTTATTTTATGAGTAGTGTAGATTTTCTTACTAAAATTATTATTTTTTATATATCCAACGTATTTGTCATATGAAGTTTTTATTTTTAAAAAATTTCTTCGTCTTTTCAAAACTTTAAAACTTTCCCCATATATAATTTGTGAACTTATATTAGAATTAATTTTTGGTTGCTCATAAATATTAACATATGGTTTATTACAAAAAAATTTATTCATTGATCTTTAATTTATTTTTTATTAACCATAAGCAAACTAAAGATGGAATTACCATTAGAGTGGTAATTATAAAGAAGGTTCCCCAATCACCATTTAGCCAATCCACAAGAGCGCCTGATGACGAAGCCAATGTTGTTCTGCCAGCTGTTCCTATTGAAGCTAATAAAGCATATTGAGTTGCAGTGTATGTCCTATCCACTAATAAAGATATGAAAGCAACAAATGCTACTGTAGCAAAAGCAGCCGTCAAATCATCAACAACTACTGCAAATGCGAATAATAATTCTGATTTTCCTACCCAGGCAAGTAATGCAAATATTAAATTTGTTACTGCCATTAAGATACCAGCTACGAACATAGTTTTTATTGTTCCAGCTCTCATTGCAAAAATTCCACCTATTAGAGTAAATACAACAGTCGTTATCCAACCTAAGGTTTTAGAATAAATCGCAATTTGACTTTTTGAAAACCCAATTTCTTTATAAAAAACAATAGACATACGTCCCAAAAATGCTTCACCGATTTTAAATAAAAAAACAAAACCTAAAATGCCCAAAGCTATTGAGAATCCATTTTTTTTAAAAAAGCTCAATACAGGACCAGAAATAGTTCCGTATATCCAAGCCAATGACGTAACTACAAAGTTTTTATTTTTACCAAGTTTCTGCTTTATAATATCATCAGCTTCATTTTGTTTGATTTTTCTTTCTGGATCTTCAGACTCATGCACAAACATTAAGCAGATATTCATCAGAATTATTAGTAGACCTAAAATAAGAAAGGTCATTTGCCAATAATTCTCAATACCGATTTTTTCGAAAAATTCAGCAGCAAATAAAGCCACGACTCCACCCAACTTATATCCTGTCCACCATCCAACAACTGCGACTGCAGCCCCTGCAGCCATTGATTTTTCCTCGTTTTGTCCTATTTGTTCAATTCTTAATGCATCAACCGTAATGTCTTGAGTTGCAGACGCAATAGCAATTATTAGGCCTATCAAAATTACTAAGGTCAAATCATCAGATGGATTAATTAGACTCCAAAATATTAAAGAACTTAAAATAAATGATTGCATAATAATTATCCATGCTCTTCTATGACCTAATTTTTTTGATAAAATTGGAATTTGAATCCTGTCTATAAGAGGAGCCCATAAATAATTGAAAGCATAAACAGCAAATATTAATCCGGCCCACCCGATTGTTGATCTGCTTAATCCTTCCTCTTTTAACCATAAAGATAGACTGCTACCAATCAAAACCCATGGAAAACCACTTATAGCTCCAAGGAGTAAAATTCTTAGCATTCTAGTATCCATGTAATACTTAAATAAATTATTTAGACTATTCTCTTTTTTCATAACTAATATTTTCTCCAAAAAGATGGAATAAATAAAATTAATATTGCAAATATCTCTAATCTACCCATTATCATTGCTAGACTAAGTATCCATTTTGATAAGTCGTTTAGCTGAGAAAAATTACCATTTGGACCAATATTTTCTCCTATCCCAGGGCCCACGTTTGATATTGAAGTTGCTGCTCCAGATATAGCAGTAACAAAATCTAATCCAGAAATTGACAATAAAGCAGTTATGACAAAAAAAATTATTATGTATAAATAAATGAATGAAATTATAGAGGACATAAACTTATCGTCTATATTACTTTTTTCATATTTAATTAAAAAAACACCTCTTGGATAAACTATTTTTTTTAGTTGATTTGAAATAAATTGATAAAGTATTTGAATTCTAAATACTTTAATACCGCATGTCGTAGATCCAGCACATCCTCCTATGAACATTAAAACTAAAAAAAAAATAATTGGAAAATTTCCCCAATTACTAAAATCCTCAGTAACGTAACCTGTGCCCGTTAAGATTGATATAACATTAAAAGATAATGATATAATATTGGTTCCGTTAAGATTTCCATTTTTAAAAATCAAATAAAAAATTAAGATGGCAATTGATATCAAGGTAATCTTAAAAAAAAGTTTAATTTGAGAGTCTGTAAAAAAAATTCTTTTGTCTCCGTTCAAGAATTTTATATAAGCAATAAAAGGTAAACTCCCTAAAAAAATAAATATAATTGAGGTAAACTCAATTAAATTACTATCGAAATAACCAATTGATTCATTGTAATTAGAAAAGCCACCAGTAGCTATTGTTGTCATAGAATGTGTGATACTATCAAAAAAATTCATACCAAATATATTATAAAAAATAGAGCAAATTACTGTTAATGATAAATAAATCGATATTAGCTTAAGAGAGATTTCCTTAGATTTTGGAAAAATTTTCTCTGCATTATGACTAGCTGATATCTTAAATAATTGCATTCCACCTACATTCATTATTGGCATTAAAGTAATTGCCATTACAATTATACCAATACCTCCTAACCATTGAAGTAATGCCCTCCAAAGCAGTATTGCTTTTGGTGCACCATCTAGGTTAGTTATAATTGTAGATCCGGTTGTAGTAATTCCTGACATGCTTTCAAAAAAAGCATCAGTAAAAGATAAATTTAAACTTGAAAAGACAAATGGCAAGGAACCAAATATAGCAATAGTTATCCACGATAGAGAAGTAAGCAAAAATGCTTGTTGTAAGTTTAGCTTCTTATTATGATCAAGATTTGACAGAAAGAACAAAATTCCAAATATAATACAAACTATACCCGATCCAATAAAACCTGCATCTAATTCGTTAAATATAAATTGAGCAATTATTGGGATTATCATTGATAATCCTAAAATTATTTGCAAAACCCCTAATGTAAAAAATACTGTTTTATAATTGGACATTTTGAATGAACATTATTTTATGGTAAATAAATTTCAACTCTATAAGAATTATTAAAAACACTAATTTTATAAGTAATTTTGTATTTAAGTTGTGATTGATAAAGCAAATATAGAAAAAACCAACTCCTGGCCTTTTGTTGAGGCCAAAAGGATCATTCGAGACAGAAAAAAAAGTATAGATCGAAAAGGTAAGATTATTTTGCAAACAGGATATGGGCCTAGTGGTCTACCCCACATTGGTACATTTGGTGAAGTTGCGAGAACATCAATGATTGTTAACGCCTTAAATCATTTAACAGATATACCAAAAGAAATAATCACTTTTTCTGATGACATGGATGGTTTAAGAAAAATACCAGATAACGTTCCCAATCAAAAAATATTAAGTGAAAATTTACATAAGCCTCTGACTGATATACCTGACCCATTTGGTAAATTTGGAAGTTTTGGTCAACATAATAATGAAATGCTTATTAATTTTTTAAATGAGTTTAAATTTAAATATAAATTTAAAAGCTCTACAGAGCTTTATAAAAATGGTTTCTTCAACGAGTCTCTAAAGTTAATTTTAAAAAATTATAAAAATATTATGGGCATAATAATTCCAACTCTAGGCAAGGAGAGGCAAAAAACTTATTCCCCGTTTTTACCTATTTGCCCAGAAACAGGTGTAGTATTGGAAATACCCATAATAGAAATTGATGAAAAAAATTCAAAAATAATTTTTGACAATAATGGAAGTAAAATTGAAAAAAGTATTCTTGATGGCAATTGTAAACTTCAATGGAAAGTAGACTGGGCAATGAGGTGGTATGCTTTAGATGTTGACTTTGAGATGTACGGTAAGGACCTTATAGAAAGTGCAATTTTGTCAACAAAGATCATCAAGTTATTAGGTAAGGAAAATCCCTTAGGTTTTGCTTATGAGTTATTTTTAGACGAAAAAGGCGAAAAAATATCAAAATCAAAAGGGAATGGAATTACAATTGATGATTGGCTTAAATATGCTTCGCCTGAAAGTTTGTCATTATTTATGTATCAAAATCCAAAAAGAGCTAAAAAACTTTATAAAGAAATTGTCCCTAAAGCTGTGGATGAATATTTAGATTTTATTGAAAAAGGCAAAATACAAAATGAATTACAAATTTTATTAAATCCAGTGTGGCATGTCCATGAAGGTATATTTCCAAAAGAAGATACAATTATGACTTTTTCAATGCTTTTAAATCTTGTTGAAACTAGTAATGCTGATACTAAAAAATTATTATGGAAGTTTGTAAAAAAATATAAACCCAGTATTTCCGAGAAAGATCATCCAATATTTGATAAATTAATCGGTTATGCAATTGAATACTTTAATGATGTCATTAAGATAAATAAAAAATACAAAAAACCTAACGAATCAGAAAAAAAAGCACTCTCATCATTAATTAATATTTTAGATAATTGTAATGATAAAATGAAGCCAGAGGATATTCAGACCATGATCTATACTGCTGGTAAAGAGAATGGATATAAAGATAATTTAAGAGATTGGTTTAAATTGATTTATGAAGTAGTTTTTGGTGATGCAAATGGTCCAAGAATGGGTTTTTTTATAAGTTTTTTTGGAGTAAATGAAACTAAACAGTTGATAAAAGATAAAATTAAATAATGTTTTCAAAAGTAAGGTCCTTAATATTTAAATTAGATCCTGAATTAGCACATACACTAGCTATAAAAGCTTTAAAATTTAATTATATTCCAAATTTAAAGCAACAAAAATCATCTCTTATAGAGGTAAATTTTTTAGGCAAAAAAATCCCAAATCCAATTGGTGTTGCGGCTGGATTTGATAAAGATGCTGAAGTTTATAATTCTTTATATAAATTAGGCTTTGGATTTGTGGAAGTTGGTACAATAACACCAAAAAAACAGTATGGTAATCCTAAACCTAGAGTATTTCGTCTTGAAGAGGATGAGGCATTAATAAATAGACTAGGATTTAACAATTCAGGTGCAGATATAGTTAGTTCACGGATTTCAAAAAATAAACCAAATGGATTTTTAGGTATAAATATTGGCCCTAACAAAGATACGTTAGATAGAGTAGACGATTATTTAAATTGTTTTAAAAAATTTTATAATTTTGCAGATTATATAACAATAAATATTTCATCACCGAATACACCAGATTTAAGAAATTTACATAGTTATGAAAATTTAGATGAATTATTAAATTTAATTCAGACCGAAAAAAAAAATTTGAATACCAAAATTCCTTTAGCTTTAAAAGTATCTCCAGATATAGAAGAAGAAAATATTTCAGAAATTTCAGATTTAATTATGAAATATAAACTAGAAATTTTAGTTGTTTCAAATAGCACCGATAAAAATAGACAAAATTTAAAAAATATAAATAAGCTTGAAAAGGGTGGTCTATCAGGCAAACCATTAGAAAATCAATCAAATAATTTAATAAATAAATTCTATAAAATTTTTAATGGTGAAGTAAAAATTATAGGTGTTGGAGGTATTGATTCAGGAAGATCAGCTTATGAAAAATTTATAAATGGCGCGAGTCTAGTGCAGTTATATACTGGCATGGTTTATAAAGGTCCTGAAATTGCACATAAAATCTCAGGTGAATTAATAGATATATTGAAAAAAAAAGGAGTTAAAAATATATCAGATGTTATCGGCATCAAAAATTGAACTTGACTGATAATTAAAGAGCGCCTATACACATTTGTTCTTATGTCTAAAAAATGCGAATTAACTGGCAAAATTCCTCTTAAAGGTCATAGAGTTAGTCATGCTAATAATAAAACAAAGAGAAAATTTCTACCAAATTTGAAGAAAGTGAAATTTAAAAGTGATGTTTTAAAAAAAAATATCAGACTTACTGTTTCCAATGCCGCACTCAGGTCTGTAGATAAAAAGGGTAGTTTTGATAAGTTTATAAAATCTGCAAAAGCTAAAAATTTGTCTTTTAGATTAAAAAAATTAAAGAAAACTTTATTAAGTAAATCTGCATAATGCGTTCAATATTTATAATACTCTCATTTGCGATGGGAGTTGTTGTTCTAGCTTCTAATTATTTAGTACAATTTCCTGTAAAATATTTAGGTTTAGAAAATTTGTTAACCTATGGAGCGTTTAGTTATCCAGTAGCTTTTTTAATAACTGATTTAGCGAACAGATCTTATGGAAAAATCGCAGCAAGAAAAATTGTTTATTTTGGATTTGCAATTGGAATTATGTTCACTCTATTCTTTTCCACAAATTTTTCTGATTTAATTTCTATAAGAATTGCAATCGGTTCAGGAATTGCTTTCATTACAGCACAATTATTAGATGTACAAATTTTTGATAAATTAAGAAAAAAACAATGGTATGTGGCCCCATTAAGTTCTTCTTTGATAGGATCAACCGTAGATACTTTTTTATTTTTTTCAATTTCATTTTATGCAACCGGTGTTCCTTGGGTAACTCTTTCATTAGGTGATTTAGCTGTAAAAATGCTTGTTGCTTTAGTGATGCTAATTCCTTTTAGAATTTTGTTAGGGACTTTAAAACCAGTATAGTTATATCGAAGGTTCTTGAAGAGTCATACAATGGATCGCCCCAAATCCCCATATTAATTTCTTACAATTTATTCCAATAATTTTTCTTTTTTTAAAAAATTTTTTAAAAATACGAATTACCTTAATATCATTTTTATCCTCGAATATTGGAACCAGTACTGTTTTATTTGTAATTAAAAAATTAAGATAGCTTGCTGGGACTTTGATGTTATCTATAAAAATTGGTTTGGGCATTGGGATTTTAATTATTTTAAATTTTTTTTTATTCTTATTTTTTACTTTTTTTAAAATTATTAAATTATCATTTAATATTTGAAAATTTTTTTCATTTTTATTCTTTTCTACAGCAGTCATAATTGTATTTTCAGATACAAATCTTGAGATATCATCAATATGTCCGTGGGTATCATCACCTTCAATTCCCTTTTTAAGCCAAATAAAATTAGTTATATTTAATAATTTTGATAGATATTTCTCATAATCTTTTTTTTTAAATCCTTTATTTCTCTGTTGGGTTGTACTAAGCAAACATTCCTCTGTTAATAAGATTGAACCTTTTCCGTTAACATCAATTGCGCCTCCCTCTAAAACTATTGGTTTATAAGTTTTTTTAAATTTTATTTTAGGTTCTATTTTTCTAACTTTCATTTTTTTTGATATAAAATTGTTTATTTTATTATCTCTTAAATAATTATTATATTTACACCATCCATTAAATTTAAAATTCAAAAAAATTTTTTCTTTTATCTTTTTATTAATTAAAAAAATTGGCCCCGAATCTCTTATCCAAATTCTATCAGATGATATATTATGAAATTTAATATTTCTTATTTTTGTACCATATTTTTTTAAGATTTTTTTTATCTCTATTTTTCTTTCATTTATTTTTATAATCAGATTAACTTTTTGATCTTGTGAAATGATCCCAATTATTTTTGCAACAGTATAAGGAATTGATTTAAAATGACCTGGCCAGTCGTTTTTATTATATGGCCATATAATCCAAATAGAGTCCTGCCTTTCCCATTCTGCAGGCATTCTGAAACCTTCATCAGATAAATTATCTATCATTCTTAAAGTTAAATATTAATGTCTTTATAGGCATCAATTCTTCTATCTCTTAAAAAGGGCCAATGTTGTCTTGCATTTTCTACCTTCTTAAAGTCTATATTACAAATCAATATATCTTCTTTTTTTGATTTTAGTTTCCCGAGAATATTTCCACTTGGATCAATAACAAAAGAATTTCCCCAAAATTCAATTTTCCTAGAGCCACTCTTTTCAATACCAACTCTATTTACGGCTGCAACAAAAACTCCAT
>CAZBRW010000002.1:0-29628 GCA_964494555.1 uncultured Candidatus Pelagibacter sp.
ACAGCTTTTTTCTTTTTCTCTTTCTTTTTCTTTACAGCTTTTTTCTTTTTATTCTTTTTCTTTTTCTTAACATTTTTTTTCTTTTTCTTTTTTTTATCTTTTTTCTCTATAGCAGGTTCAATTTTCTCAATTTCTGGCTGAGTGATGTCTATTTCAGGAGTATCCACTTCTTCATTTACAATTATTTCCTCATTTACCATACCTTCATCGATACCAATATCTGAAAGATCTTCACCTCTTTCTTGCAGTAACACAATTCTTTGTTCTTTATCTTTTATTAAATTTTGTTTTATAATTGCCTTGATTTCTTCTTTTTCAAATCCTTGCGCTTTTAAATCTTGTCTGATTTTTTTTCTAAGCGCTTTTCTTTCTTCTTTCGAAGCTCCATCTGCTTTAGCAACTCTTAAAGCTTTCATTTTCTTTTTAAATTTCTTTAATTGATTTTTTGTAATTTGTTTTGCTTTTCCTGGAGCCTGACCATTCTTCATACTTGAAAAGCTATATGGATTATTCAACATTGTATTTCCAAACTTATTACCCACTAAAACTGCTCCTGGTCTTAATCCTAATGTATTATTTTTTCCAGGTCCGATTAATAAAGTATCTGTTCTTTTTTTTGAAACTATAGTTTGAAATTCTGTACCTCTTGATCCTAAAGTTCCTTCGGGTACCTCTACGGTTAGGCTTTCTGGATCTTTTTTACTGATTAAACCAGAAATGACTTTTAAACTTCCTTGTTTTACAGTTGCAACTATTTTACCATCGTTTGTAGCTGGATCATATATAAATGTATCCATTACAACTTCAGAGTCTGATCCAATTGTAAAAGTTGATTGATCAAGTAATAATATTTGTGTGCCCGATCCCTCTGCTGCGTAAATCGTTTCATTTAAATAAATTTTATCACCAGGTTTTAAATCTCTAGTTTCAGTTTTAACTTTACCTGATGTTGCGCCTACTATTCCTACTAGTTGCTTCTCAATACTCAATTTTTCTGCAGCATATGAAAAATTTAAAGTGAATATTGCTCCAATAATAAGTGCCAAAATTTTCTTCATATTTAAACTATATATATCATAAATATGTTGATCAAAGTATTTTTTGAATATTTTTGCTTATTTTGGGCCATTATATTTGAAATTTTAATGCAATCCTTTGTTTTATGCTCACTAAATGAATTCACAAAAGCTTAATATTTAATCAAATTATCTGTTTAGCTGAAAGGATTTCGATAAGCTCACAGAAACAGAATCGGAGATATAATCGTAATTCATCATATTTGCTTCTGAGAAAACTTTTTCATAAGCTAAATTAATAAATAAATTCTTTTTTGGGTCTATTATAGGTAGAAAATCTCCAATTGCTTTTGTAAGCATTAAGTCAAAAGTGTTGGTAACATCAGATCTTTTTTTGTCTGAACTTGTGCTTGTGTCTACATGAATATAATCATTAAAGCTTAATCCGTTTCCAACCGAAATATATGCCCATGGGTATGCAAAGTTTACTCTTAAGCTAAAGTCGTATGTAACAAAGTCATTTGTACCATCTTTAGCTTCTGAAATACTGGCGCTTGACCCTAAAGATGTTGAAATTATATCATTAAACATAAAATCGTGACCAAGAGTAATACTATGACCAAATGCGTTTGTTGCATCAGCAGTAGTATCAGATGAATTATTATTACCTTTTGAGTCTGAAAAAGAATAACCATAACTATACATAGTTTTTTCTCCTACTGGAAAAGATCCACCTAAACCTCCCATTAACGAAAAGCTATCTGCGTCGTCTTGATAATCAGTTTTGTTTAACATTAAGTATGGACTTAAACCTTGGTTTCCAATTGAAGTATCTAAGGCTAACATCAATCCGTAACTTTCAAAATCATCACTTGTCTCTTGATTTTGTCTAGAGTCGGTAAAACTTGTATTTATAATAAATGATGAAGCCTCTCCTATAGACCTTGTGGCTGTTAAACCCAAACTTCCAGTGTATGTTCTGTCAAACATTGGAGTATTAAATCCTATTATGCTATCAGAACTAAACTGTCTTCTTGTTTTTGAAACGCTATTAACATTATTATTTTGTATTCCACCTACTCCAATATCAGCATAAAAATTCCATAACTTTGGGGCTCCTCTTGCTTTCATCTCTTCTTCGATTTCACTAACTGTCGCTAAATCATCTTCTGTTACTTCTTCGTTTGATTTAATTTCCTCAATAATGCCTAACGCTTTATTTGGTGAGTCCGCTTGAACAAGAACTGAGAGTAAATATAATTTTATTTCAATATTGTCTGGATAGATCATATTTAATCTTTCTAGTGTTGAAATGGTTTGCTTGTAGTTACCAATTTTTCCTTGTTGTTGTGCATATTTTAAATTTAAGTCTAAATCGTTGGGTTTTTGTAGTATTTGCATATAAGTAATGTTTTTATCTGAAGAACCAGCAATAACTTTTTCTTCTCCATCAACAGTTATAGTGGTGGTACTCGTGTCCGCTAATTTAATTTTTTCTTCTACTTTTTTTATATCTAAAGTAGTTTTTTTAATTTTATTTTCTTCAGCTAATACTTCTTCGCTATTTTTAATTTGAATTTCGGGAGTTTTTGCTACAATTATTTTATCATTTTTTGGTATTTCTGAAAAATCTTGAATTACTTGTTCTTGTATAATTTCAATTTTTTCCTCATTTTTAATAAATTTTTTATCTACTTTACTTGATTTAATATAAGAAGCGTTAAGAACTTTTTTTTCTATTAATTGAGAATTTAAATCGTCTAATTTAAGATTTTTATCCAAGGATAATTCACTAAAAGCCCCAGCAGGCACAGATCGTACACTTTCAGAAAATAATCCTATTAAAAGAAAAAAAGCTAATATTCCATAAATCCCTAAATTCAAATTAGATTTAGATTTAGGATGGTTTATTCTTTTCTTTGAACCAACTTTTCTTCTGATCTTTTTTTTCATTTTTTATATAAATTACAATAACTTTAACAAAATATTCTATGATTTATACAATTTTACAACAACATCAAATTATTTAGGATTTTCAGTTATTTTTTAATACTTAATTTTTAGATTTTGTTTAACAACCACTTTTATCTATTGCGCCGGAATCATCAATACTAAGTTCACATGAACCAGATTTAGCTATTGCCTTGTAAGAAGTTACGGTCGGTAAATAAGAACAAAAATAGTATCCAATATTTTCACCAATATAGTCTTCGTTATTAAATAAATCTTCTCCTAAAGTCTTTGTTGTTGAATCGATTGGAGAGCAAGCACTTTCAGACGCGGGAGTTTCGCAATAACCATTTGCTGTTGAATAATAAGAGCCACAATTTGCGTAATGGTCTGTTTGTGCCAAACCAATTTGCATTAAAACATTTTCAGCCGCTTTTTTTTTAGTACCTTCTACGTATCCATTATATGAAACGACACCGACTGCAGACAAAATTCCAATTATAGCTATAACGACCAGGAGCTCGATTAAAGTAAATCCCGAGCTCTTGGTCATATAATTTTAAATATTTATTCTAAAGAAATTTGATCTGATAATGTTTTTCCACTGTCGTATGTCGTGGTCACTGTTAATGCATTTGCAGATCCACCGTCAAGTTGTGTGTAACCTAAATCATTTGAACCACAATCGCTATCAGATGCTGCATCTGCTGCTTCTTCTGCATCACCGCTTGCAGCCATTACCGCTGCGCATGAATTGTCAAAAGGATTTTTGTCTCCCATTATACTGTTGTCAACTACATGAGTTGCAACATCTGCACCTGCTGAAGTACTGTTTACTGAAGATGTATAATCTGAACAAGTCATACCATTTGATCCAGAAGAATCTTTTAAAATTTCTGCACTACTATCACCCAAACTGCATTTTTTTGTTTCTGCAGCTAATAACTTAACTACGTTTGAATGAATGGTTTTTGATGCATTTTTCTTAGCAGCCTCAGTGTATCCATTATAAGCAACAACACCCACCGCAGCTAAAATACCTATGATTGCAACAACAACCAATAATTCTATTAAAGTAAAACCTTTATTATTTTTCATTTTTTGCCTCTTTTTTTTTTATAATTTAATCTTTATTAATAATTTTAAATAAGTAAACACTTTATAAATGTCAAATAATATAACAAAAATAAATATTTTTACCCATATTGGGTAAAAAATATACATTTTGCAATTTATTTGTGCTATCAGTCTTAAAATTTATTAAATATTTATGTCTTATAAAGTAACTGAAGAAGGAAATATCAGCACCGTTTTTTTAAATGGTGAAATTGATATGGATGTCACTGAAAAAGCAAAAGAGGTAATTTTACCTATAGTAGAGTCTGGTAAAGAAGTTCATCTAAATTTAAAGGATGTGTCTTATATGGACTCTTCAGGTATTTCTGTATTAATTGAAAGTCACCAAAAAGCATTGGAGAATGATACTAAAGTCATAGTAAAAGAGGTAAGTAAATCTGTTTTGAAAGTAATTATGATGGCAAAACTTGAACAGATTTTAAACTTAGAATAATGAAAATTGAAGAGTCTAAAGATTTTCTTGTAAGTAGCGCTAGCCTAAAAGATGTAAGAACATTTTCTAGGGAAGTTTTTGATAAAATAAATTTACCTCAAGATCAAAAAGATGAATTAATACTAGCAATTGCAGAAGCTGCTCAGAATATTGTTAAGCACGGGTATAAAGACATTGGAGAAACTAATGATAGAATGGAAATTAAAATTTCCCTTAAAGATAATGATTTAGAAATAGGTTTTTTTGACAAAGGAAAAGCAGTTATACCTGAAAATATTCAACATAGAAAATTAGATGATATTAAACCTGGTGGTCTTGGAACTTTTTTCATAAAGCAAATTATGGATGCTGCTGTTTTTAAAAAAGATCAAAAGGAATGGGTAAATCACTTAGTGCTTACAAAAAAAATTTAACCTATTAACGCTCCAACGTTAAAGATTGGAGAGTACATCGCAATCATTAATCCACCAATCATAATTCCCATAAAAACTATCATTATCGGTTCAATTAAACTAGACATGTTATCAACTGCACCATCAAACTCTTCTTCATAATACATTGCAACTGAATTAAACATTTCATCTAACTGTCCTGTTTGTTCGCCAACCGAAATCAATTGACTAAACGTAGGAGGAAATAAAGGTTCTTTCAAGAATAGTTTTGTTAATGTGTCTCCAGAAAAAACACCTTTTTTAACATTTTCTAAAGCTTCGGTTACTACTACGTTACTACTCACTGACTTTGCAATCTCAATACTTTCTAATAAATTTACACCTGCTGCACTAAGGTTTCCCATAATCAATGAGATTCTAGCAAGCAATGATTTTAATATTAAATCTCCAAAAACCGGTAATTTCAAAACTTGCTTATGCCATCTGTATTTTATAGTTTCATTTTTTGCAGTAAGATATTTAAATGCTACAATAAAAATTATTATACTCATTAATAACACCAAACCTCCAGTTCCTCTTAAAAAGTCACTCATTGACATAATGACCGCTGTTGGGGTTGGTAAATCAAGACCCATTCCTGCATACATTTTTGCAAAGACTGGTACAACTTTAATTAACATAAATGCACTAACAGTAATTGCAACTGAAAACATTATTGCTGGATACATCAAGGCTGATTTAATTTTCTTTTTAATCTTTTCCTTTTTTTCGAGAGAGTCTACAATTTTTAATAAAAAGACATCTAGCTTACCGCTAGCCTCACCGGCTTTTATTAAGTTACAATAAACGTTATCAAAATACTGAGGATATTTTTCAAAGCATTTGGATAATGTTACACCACCTTCAAGACTTTTTCTTATGTCTTCTATTACTTCTTTAATTGCTGGGCTTTCTAGTTGATCTCTTAACATTGCTAAAACTTCTAAAATTGGCAAACCAGCTTTAACCATAGTTGCAAATTGCTTTGAGAAAATCAAAACTTCTTCAACTTTTACTTTTTTCTTACCAAAAGAAAAGCCTCCACCCTTTGCTTTTGCTTTCTTCTCACCTTTCTTTTTTTTTGATCTTATAAGGTTTGTAATTATGACTTTTTGTTCTTTAAGCTTATGGGATGCTTCTTCTTGATTAATAGCCTCAATTTCCCCTTCAACGTACTTACCTTCTGAAATACCTTTATAAGTGAATGCTTCCATTGCTCTTTATTTATAATAATTATGATGCTGACAAAACACGCTCATACTCTCTGAAATTAAGCTCTCCATTAGCAATTAATCTTTTTCCCATATCTTGCATGGTTTGAAAGCCCTCTTTTATCGCAATTTCTCTTAACTCAGGGGTAGTAGCTTTTCTAAGTATTGCTTCTTTAACTGGTTTTGAAACTACTAAGATTTCATAAAGACCTTGTCTTCCTTTATAGCCTGTATCTTTACATTTAGGGCAACCTTTTCCTTTTACAGCTTTTACTCTTGAAGCTAATTCTGGTGTGAATCCTAAATCCTGTAAAACTTTTGGATTAACATCATCATCTGGAACTCTACAATCCTTACAAGTTCTTCTTGCCAATCTTTGTGCTAAAACCATTTGGCAAGCAGCACTAATTAAATAATCAGGAGTTCCCATGTTTTGTAATCTGGTTATTGTGCTTGGAGCATCATTAGTGTGTAAAGTGCTAAATACTAAATGTCCTGTTAACGCAGCCTTTAAACCGATATCAACTGTTTCCTTATCCCTCATCTCTCCAACAAGTATAATTTCTGGGTCTTGTCTTAAAAATGACCTAAGAGCAGCAGCAAAACTTAATCCAATATCATCTTTAATTTGTACTTGCCCTACACCATCTAGCTCGTATTCAACCGGATCTTCAGCGGTTAAAATATTTAGATGAGGTTTGCTTACCTCTTTTAAAATACTATAAAGTGTAGTTGATTTACCTGATCCAGTAGGTCCCGTAACAAGTATCAACCCTTGAGTTCCATGAATTGCTTTTCTTAAATTTTGTAAATCAACGTCTTCAAAATTTAATTGTTCTAAAGTTATATCACCAGCATCCTTGTTTAAAACCCTCATTACAATTCTTTCATTATTTGCAGTCGGTAAAATAGATAATCTTAAGTCGACCACTTTCCCCTCTATCTTAAAATTTATGGCTCCATCTTGGGGTAGTCTTCTTTCGGCAATATCTAATTTTCCCATTATTTTAAATCTTGTAACAACTGCTCCATAATTATCATGAAGAAATTTTTTATATTGCTCTTGTTCTTGAAGCATTCCATCTAACCGATATCTTACTCTTGAACTAAATCTATAAGGTTCAATATGAATATCACTAACACCTGATTTAATTGCTTCCGCAACGACAGCTGTACTAAATTTTATAACTTCAGACTCATTTTCGATTGCTTCTATATCTTCCTCCGGAGCTTTTTCTAAAACTTCACCTGCATCACCTAAATCAGAGTCAAAAGTTTTAGTTTTTTCTGTATTTTCTTTTCTAATTGTTGCTGTTGTAACGTCACCACTTTCAGATAGAAGTTTCTCAATAAATTGAGAAATTTGAGATACTTTTGCAGCATGCAACTCTATATTTTTCTTAGTTATTGCTTTTAAGTTTCTCATAAGACCAAGTTTAGAGCTATCAGAGATAGCAATGTGAAGTGTTTTACCTTCAACTTTGAAAGGGGCTACAAAGTTTACATTTATGTAATTTGAAGGAAGAACACTTTTTACTTCATCACTAATTTGAATTTTTGATAGATCCACAACTTCTAGACTTTGCTCTTTAACTAATACATCGAGGATTTTTTCCTCATCTGTAAGCTTAAGTTCAAAGACCGCATCTATTTGGGATTTATTTCCTTCAGTACTAACCTTCTTTATATTTATTAAATCTTTTCCTGAAATAATATCATTATCAATCAAAACATTGATAAGATTAATTTCACTTTCTCTACTTATTTTTAACATCTATAAAATCCTTGGTGCAATAAACACTAATAATTCATCCATATTATCAGTTTTTGATTTTCCTTTAAATAAATTTCCTACAACAGGCATATCCCCTACTCCAGGTGTTTGTTGCTTGCTGTTAGTTAATTGGTTCTTTTTAATTCCGCCAATTACTACTATATCTCCATCGGCTATAAGCAATTTGGTGCTTATTTCCATTTTATTGATTGCGGGGTCGCCAGGATTAGATCTGTTTGGTGTATCATTATTTACCTGAATATCTAAAAGAACATTACCATCACCAATTATGCTTGGTGTTACTGTCATTTTTAAAGCTGCTTCTTTAAAGGAAGTATCTGATCCCTCAGCTGAACTAGATGCATAAGGTATTTCTTCACCTTGAGTAATCGTTGCTACCTGATTATCTAATGTAAATATTTTTGGATTGGATATTGTTTTACCCATTCCTTGTGACTCTAGTGCAGTTATTTCAGTTTTTAGAACTGCAGAACCTGTCTTTCTTAATATACCAATACCACTTGTCTTACCAGCTGCTGTAAAATCTGTTAAAGAGTCAGTCGTTCCAGATAAAGCTGCCGTGCCTGCTCCAATGCCAGCATCTCCTGTTGTTCCAGCTTGTACACCACCTATTACATCATTTTGTCTTTTGTAATATCCTCCAAGTCTTGTACCCAAAGCTCTTTCAAAATCAGAGTTTGCCTCAACAATAAAAGCTTCAATTAAAACTTGTTTGGTTCTTACATCAATTTCTTTAATTATCTTATCAACAACATCTAAATCTTTTTCTTTTCCTCTAGCAATAATTGATCTTGTAGTTTTTTCCTCGGTAATTTGAACTAAAGATACTCCTCCATCAACTGCTTTAAATAATTCATCTAAAGTAGCTTTAGCCTCTGCGGGACTTATATAATAAAGTCTAAATATTTCAGAAATTAATGGCTCTACGGAATCTTCTAATTCAACTTTTTTTCTAACAGCTGAAGCTCTTGCTGATTTTGTAGACTCTTGTTGAGTCAAATTTGATGGAGAGTGAACTCTTATTAGATTACTTTGTACATCAAAATCTGCAGCGTAATTTTTTAAATCTAATAGAGCATTGAAAGCTTTATCCCATGGAATGTCTAGCAGTTGCGCAGTAACTGATCCAGCGACCTCATCTCCTATGAGAATATTTATTTCACCAGCTTTTGCCATTAATTCAATTGCAGTTCTATAATCAAGATTTTGGAATTTAAATGAAACGTTTTGCTTTAATAATTTGTATTCATCTCCAATTAATAAATAATTTCTCGTTTTTTGAGAAGAAATTTGTTTTCTTTTTCCAAGTTTAATTACATCTCCTTCAGCTGGTTTAGGTCCCATCTCTGCAGTTTTGTCTACTTCAATTCTGCCTTTTTTCTTAATATCTTCTTTTATAAGAGGAGTGTTATGCTTGAATTTTTTTATCCCAAACTTTCCGTCTGAAGTACATCCACTTAAAAGTAGAGCTGAAAGAAAGCTCAATAAAATAAAAAATTTGAAATTTTTAATATTCATTTGCCTCTTTTATTTGGTTTTTAAAATTCATAATTATGTATTTGTTGTCTCCATCTTTTTCAAAAACAGCTTGCTTAATATTTACATCTACAAGTTTTACTCCACTTAAAACTTCTTCAAACAATTCTAAAGTCATAAATTCACCATTGTCGTCAACTAATGTAATGAAACTATTATCTTTCGCAGAAAATGATCCAACTAATTTATAAGATCTTAATTTAACTGCACTTGATGTAGGTGTTGCCTCTGTGACTATATCGCTTGCAGTAGATGCATCTCCAGCGAATGGATCGTTCAGCGGAAGAGGTTCCTCCTCAATATTAAGTGACCCTGTTTCGTTTTTTATATTTTCTTGTTGTGACGCTTGTTTCTCTTTTATTTGTTTATTAATTTCTTTTGCCTTATCTAGGATATTATTATCATGACTATCTGACATTACTTTTTGTGAAAAAGTTAAAATTAATAAACTTAAAATTATGAGCCTAAAAAAATTCATCTGGTAACCCCACTATTGTTAAAGTACCATTTACAACTACCGTACTGGTTGTATCACCTTTTATCACTTTAATCGTTTCTTTGTCAAAATTTAACATTTTTTGTGACATGGCCACCTGGCGTTTAAACTTGATATATCCTAGAAAATTGCCCTTTATTTCAAAGTTTACTGGTATTTTATAATATGCAATGTTTTTCTTTACTTTTGTATCGACTTTTTTCTTCTTCTTCTTCTTTTTCTTCTTTTTCTCAGTAGACGCAATCGCTGATGCTTTGGTTATTGGTCTTGCATTGCCTTTTTCAATTTTAGATATAACTAAATTATTTGTGCCAGCAAATTCACTTAAAGTTTCATAAAGACCCTCTACCTCAGATTTACTATGAAATAGTGTAGAAAAATTTTCGTATTGAGGAGTAAGTTTTTTTATCTTAGCTTTGCTGCTAGAAATCTTTTTATTCATCTTCTTAATTTCAGCCTGTTTTTTTTGCATATCTTCTAATTGAATTTTTTTCTTATTTACTATTGGATTAAGAACTGCGTAAAAAATAATTAGAAAAACAACTACTGATGAAAAACCAATTCCAAATTTAATTAATATTTTTTTATCTATCGATTGAATTTTAGACTTAATGCTTTCAATATTAATGTCTTTCAAATCAAATTTAATATTTTTTAAATCCATAAATTATCCTTTAACGTCAATTAAAACTGTAAAATTCTTTTTTATATCCGCGGAGCTTCCAGCTTTTCCTTTATAGTTCATTTTTCCTAATGAGGCTTGTGTTACTAATTCTTGTGATCCCAAATTATTTATTAATTTTAAAATATCTTGGTCAGTTGCAGCCTGACCTTTAATAACTACTCTATTTTTTCCGTTATATTCAACAGAACTAAATTTAATTCTTTTTGGAACGCTCATAGCAATTTGCGCTAAAACTCTATAGCTGGCTTTTTTGTTTGACTTCAAGCTTTTACTTAATTGCAAAGTTTTTGTAATTAAACCTAATTCTTTTTTAATATTCTTTTCCTCAATTTTTTTAGCTTTATGTGTTTTTATTACATTGCTGTAGTTAACTAGCTTCTTATTATATGAATGAATGTTCCAGAATGATAATCCAAAAAGAATTAAATATATGGCTGCAATTCCAGCAGTAATTCCCTTGAAAGCAAAAGTTGAAAAAGCTTTCATCTTTTTTTCTTTGATCATTCCTTTTCTATTAGGAAGTAAATTTATGTTTTTGACAGCAGTTACAAATTTATAATAACCAAATACGTCTAATTTTCTAAATGCAAGACCAATCACTGAAGATAAATAAGATCTGTTTGCTAGGTCTACTTTTTCTTTATTTTGCTGTGGAATTAACAATCCATCAATTGGATCAAATAAATTAAAACCAACGTTAACTAAATTTTTTCTAAAACTAGATAAGAAGTCTTCAACATTTTTTAAATCAGAGACAACTTTTATATTTCTAATTCTTCTTTCATATTTGGTCTCAAAGTCTTGAACAGCCTGTTTTACTTGGGTTATAAATCTTCTTACTAATGCTTCTTTTTCCTCTATATCTTGCGACTCTAATAATATTTTTCTATCTTGGCCTCTAAGAAATATATCGGTAATTATTGGGTTATTATCGTATAAAATCATTAAATAATTTTCGTCTAAACCAAATTCCAAAACAGCTGTAAGATTTGCATCTTCTACCTTATTTGAGATTTGATTTATTTGATCTACTGCTGATTTAAGTGCAAAACATTTAACATCAATTATAACTGGATTAAGATTGCTCTGTTTAATTATTGAAGTGTAATTATTTATATCTGCTAATTTTGAGGCAACGAATAAAATATCCATTGTATTTGCTTTTTCGTTTCGATTTATTACCTGATGAAATATTGAATAATCATCTAAGTTATCAGTTAGCTGAACAAGATTTTCCCAAAGTGAATTTGTTTCAATTGCTTTTTGCAATTCTTCATCTTTCATTAAAGGAGCCGTTACTACACGAATAATGGCACTGGTAACAGGAATAGCGATTGCCGCATTTAACGTATTGATTTTAGATTTTTGTAATGCGATCGAAAGTTCAGCTCCTAACTTATCTCCGTTGTCTAAAACATTTGCGTCATCTGGTAGATCTACTGGATGAATATAAAATTTATCAAGTACCCATTGGTTTGATTTATTAGTTGATACTTGAGCTAACCTTATTTCTTTATTTGAAATTTCTACTCCAACAATTTCTTCTCCCTTAACAGCTGATTTTCCGATTTTAGATTTAAAAAAATTTCCAACTTTTTTTGAAAATTCACTCGCTTGTAAAGATGGTTTTGAGTCTGAACCTTTTTTAATAAAATTTGGTTTTTTAAATTTAATATTTTTTAAATTATCTATAAAAGAAAATTTAGATTTTTTATTTTCCGTTTCATCTTCAACTACTTGATTTAAATTAGTCGACTCAATTTTTTGTTCTGTTGTTGTAGTCGATTGATTTGTTGCTTGAACATTTTCAATTTGAGCTGAAGTTTCAGACTCTAAAGATACTTTTTCAGTTGTAACACTCTGCTCTTGAATTTCTTTTTCTTTTCCAGAAACAACATCATCAAACCATTTTTCTAAAATTGGAATTGCTTCTTCTAAATTTGGTGTTCCTGAGGAAGAAATTTTTTGTTTTCCATCGTGATAAAGTCTTCCAACCCAATTTTTTGATTTTAATTCGCCCTTGTATTTGTCTTGACGAACATAAATATGCAACCTTCCATCTTTTTTATGAATTACTTCGTGATCATTCTTCTTGTTATTTCCATTTTCATTTTCAACGTTAGTCTGAATTGTGTTTTCGCTAGCTTGAAATTGTTGTTCGGTAGTTTGTGGTTCAACAGGGGATTTTGTTTCGTTTTCTAGTTGCGATTCTTGATTATTTTGTGGATTTTCTTCCGGACTCTGATTTGGATCAGAATCAAGTGAAGATTTTTCTACTTCAGATTGATTTTCACTAGTACTAGAATCTCTATCGTTTATATTTTTTTTATCTTCGTCTTCGCTCATAAGTTTTATTTTTATTTCTATTTAACCATACAACGAATCTCTAACACAATTTAACAAAAAGTCTAACACAAAATATAAATTAGTACACCTATTTTGGGTGTTTTTTTTTTGAAATATCAAAAAAGCTATATAAATCAACAATAATAGCAAATTTTAAAAAAAATTATTAAAAAAGATTTTATTTTTTATTTCAAAATTCTCTAACACAAATTAAAAAAAAAGATAATTTCGGATTGTGTTAGAGTTTTTTTTGATTTGTGTTAGAGAAAATTTATTTTTTTAAATTCAAGAAAAGTCAATAAATACTGGGTTTTTTGAATTTTCAACTTTTTATTTTATTTTTGTGTTAGAGTAAAATTTTTTTGTGTTAGATTAATATTTTAAATCAAAAAAATATAACTTTATCTTGAAAAATTATTTTTTCAACAAATTATCTTTATAATTGAACTTGGAAACTAAAATTTTTCATGAAAAAAATGTAATTTATACAATTTAAAGTGGTATTTTGTTTTTTTTATACATTTTTTACTGAAAGCATAAGAATAAATCCTAAAACAAAGAAAATTGCTACAGACAAGAAACCAATTCTTTGTGAATATAAAAAAGTTATAGTTCCAACGGTCAATGGACCTGCAAAAGCTGTAATTCTTCCTGAAAAACTAAATAACCCAAAACCTTTTCCTAAATCAGATGTATTAAGTAACTTTGTCATCATGACTCTGCTTGCGCTTTGTATGGAGCCAATAAAAAAAGATATGAACATTACATTATAAAAAAATTCATTCTTTGTTTGTGCAATCAATGATCCATAAATTACTGTGCAAGTTAAAACAGCAATACAAGTCAAAATAATTACTTTAGATGAAAACTTGTCATTTAAATATCCACCAAACAAAACTCCGACAAACGCAACAATGTTTCCGTATATTGCAAGCTTAAGTAATTCACTTTGAGTAAAATCAAAAACTCCTGAAGCATAAACTCCTCCTCCAGCAATCAATACAATAAGTGCATCAGAATAAATCATTCTTGCAATAAGAAACTTACCAACAGAAGTAAATTTATTATTCCATATTAATTCAAAAATTTTTTTAGATGCAGGAGCGTTATCATAATTTTTTTCATAGACAAATTTATTTTTAAAATAATAAATCATTGGTAATGAAAAAATTAAAAACCAACATGATACAACTATTGGAATAAATCTAATATGTTCAAAATTATTTTTATCTAATCCAAATAAAGTTTTTTCAGGTAATACAAATAAATATAATGAAATTAAAATTATTGGAACAGAACCTAAGTATCCTAATGCAAAACCAAATCCAGATGTTTTTCCAATATCATTTTCGTTAGAACATTTTTTTAAAAGTGAATTATAAAATATTGATCCAACTTCATAACAATAATTTGATAAGAAAAAAATTACTAATGTAAAAAAAATATAATTTTCGTTTGGTTTTGCAAACCAGAATAAACCTGTTATCATAATACAAAGCAGTGTAGATAACTGTAAAAAATTTATTTTTCCATTCGGTTTCTTGTCAGCTAACACTCCTAGTAATGGACCAGTTAATGCAATTAGAATTCCACAAAGGCCTGCAGTCCATTGCCAATAAGCTGCACCAATTTGTGGATTACCAACTATTTGATTTGCAAAATATGCAGAAGTAACAAATGTAATAATAATCATTGTGTAAGCAGAATTAGCTAGGTCATATAATGCGTAGAAAAATTTGCTCATTTATTTATTTAATTCTAATAATGTTTTTAGTGCGCCACTTTTTTCCCATTTATTAATAAGTGAACTTAAATCATTTGTTGTCTGTGAAACAAATTCGCTATAAATATTTTTATAACCATTCGAAAGTTTGATACCATTAGAACTATCAAATTTTAGTATATCTTTTTTGCTCAACTCAAGTACTTTTCTTCTGACTGTTTCTCTTGGTAGCTGCAAAACTTCTGAAATGCTTGCGAATGTTAACTTTGTATTTTTATTTTGTTTGTTATGGAGTATTCCTACCACCTCTTGCTGAAGCTCCGAAAATGACTTAGTTCCTGATTTATTTACTTCATATAACGAATGGCTAACAACTACTTGAATTATGACAAAAGACTCGAAGTCTATTTTTAGTTTTTCTCTTACTCTTGTGTACAAAGAGATTACGAACATAACCCATTGATATAGACCTTTTGAAAAGACTGGAGGCGTTTTGTTTTTTTGTGCAACTGATTCAATTGAAACAATTTTTAATTTTTCTGAATTAGTATTTTTAAAGCTCATTCTAGTTTTATAACTCCCTATGCTGAGCATACTATAACCTAATATAGGTTCAATCAATAATTAAAGAGTTTCACCTCTTATATCAGTAGTAAATTCTTGATAAACAATCACGCTAATTGTTTTTATATTTTTAATTACCCTTTTAATGTCCCATTCCAATTCTACATTGGAGCAATTTAATTCTTTATAATAATATACTTTTGCTCTTGGTATAGATGGATCAATCTCTTCAGTAACGATGTTGTAAGTATTTGTTTTTTTTTCTATAGCAAAATTATATTTACATATATTTGAAGTTGCCCAAATTAACATTGTAGAAATTATTATTGCAATAAATATCATCATACTTTTCATGCTAATGAATCTACTACAACAATTGTAATATCATCTTTCTGAATTTTTCCTGACTTAACTATATCTTCCACTATAGCTTTCAGCCTTTCTCCGTTTGGTGTTGATTGATATTTTTTAATATAATTTTGAAAACCTTCTGCGCCTAACATTTCTCCTTTGGGATCTTTTATTTCTGTAATGCCATCAGTAAAGATATACATTGAACTTTGCATAAATTTTAATGTCGTCTCCTTATATTTAATTTTAGGCATAATGCCTAAAGGAGGTCCTGCTTCAGTATAATTAGAAAATTTTCCATCCTTTGAATGAATTAACGGTGGTTCATGTCCTGCGTTTGCAAGTAACAATTCTTTTTTTTTGCTATCATAAATTCCGATTAGCATCGTAACAAACATTCCCCTCGCCGCAGTTTCACAAATTTCTGAATTAAGTAAGTTGAGTAATTCTGCTGCTGAATACATTGTCTTGCTTAAGCATCTATATAGGCTAGAAGCTTTTGACATAAGAAGAGACGATTTAATTCCTTTGCCTGATACATCTGCTACTCCAAAACCATATTTGCCATCACCAAGATCAGAAAAATTATAGAAGTCACCTGATACTACCTTTGCAGGTATGTTAATTCCTGAAATAGGAAATGGATCTTTTTTATTTTGTGATAACAAAGTTTTTTGTATCTCTCCCACTATTTCAATTTCTTTTTGTAATCTATTTTTATCTACCAGCTCTTTAGCCATACGCGCGTTTCTTATTGCAAGAGCAGCTGGCATTGCTAATGTTTCTAAAAGTTTTCTATCACTTTCTTCAAAAAGCTTATTAACCGTTTTCTTATTAAGACAATGGATCACACCAATACATTCGTTTGCAGCAATTAGCGGTGCACATAAAACAGAATAGGTAGTAAAATTTGTTTTATTATCAAGATCAAAATAAAACTCTGCAATTTCTCTTACATCTTTTCTAACATCTCCTACTCGAATACATTTTTTTTGTAATATTGCCTTTCCCATAACGCCTTGCGTTAAAGGTATCTCATATTCATCCAAATATGCCTGATGTTTTGATGCAATACATTGAAATACTTGTTTTTTATCATCTATTAAAAAAATATTGGCAGCCTGTGCATTTATTCTTTTAATTATAACTTCCAATGCATTTTGGAGTGTTTCGTTTAAATCTAAAGTAGTTGCTAGCTCTTGATTTAATTGAGTAATTATATTTAAATCTTTACTGCTTGTATCTTCTTTTTTTACTTCATTAGTTTTGTTTGATTTAAAGAACATTTTTTATGTATGCATTTGAGCTTTTTTTTGATATTTTATCAACATGGAAATTATTATCAATTCGCCAAGTTTTTATCTACACATACAAGATGCTGTGATTGTGTTACAAGCTTGCATTGATGGAATTTTACATTTCGCTACACAAATTAAAATTTAAATTGTGTTTTTAATATTATCGATAATTTTAGGTGGTATTTGGGGAAGTTTTGCTAATGTTTGCATATACAGATTGCCAATTAATGAAAGTATTGCGGTAAATAGGTCTTACTGTCCTCAATGTAAGAAAAAAATAAGCTGGTTTGACAACATCCCTCTTTTGTCTTTTTTTATTCTAGGTGGTAAATGTAGAGGATGTAAGTCTAAGATTGACAATAAATATTTTGTTGTTGAATTGTTAAGTGTTATTTGTTTTGCATCCATTTATCATTTTTATGGTCTTACCATTACCGCACTATTGTTAGCTGTGTTAAGTATTTTTTTTATCATAATATTCTTTATCGATTTAAAACATTATATAATTCCAAACGTCTTGACTTTTCCATTAATGATAATTGGCTTTATCAAATCCTTTGATCCAAATTTAGATATAAGTATTTTTCCAAATTATATAAATTCTCTAATCGGTGGAGTTATGGGTTATATGATTATTTGGCTGATAATCCTTTTTTATAAAAAATTTAAAAATAAAGAGGGAATGGGATTAGGTGATGCAAAACTATTATCTGCAATTGGATTTTGGTTTGGGTGGATCTGCATTCCTTTTATTATTTTTTTATCCTCTGTTATAGCACTTCTGATTGTTGCTCCATCATTAATCAATAAATCAAGAAAGATGTCTTCTCAAATTCCATTTGGTCCATATATTATAACTGGATGTTTGATATATGTTGTATTTTTTGATCAATTTAAATTATATTTATTTTGATGAATAGTTTTTTATTTTTTAACATTATTGTACTTGCGTTAAATATTTTTTTATTTGCTTATGCTTACTCCTTGGATTTTTTTCCAAAAAAATGGCGTAAAAAAGTAAATCAAGATGCAGTTGTTGGCCTTGCAATTATATTCTATACGATGTTTACAATGTTCTGTTGGATAATTTATTTTTATTTCAGGCTAAATATTTAAATTAATAATTTTCTCTCCAGCTTCCCCTAAATACAGAGATATTACCATCATTAGAAAGTAAACTTATAAGAGTATCTTTTTGATCTTCACTACTGGTTGTTATGTTTGCAAACAATTTGTCTGAGAAGACTACAAGTTTAGAAAGAACTCCTGGCTGCAAATAATAACAACCTGTGTCCTCATCAAAACCAGCGTTTGCATCCATAGTTTTGCTTGCATACCCTATATCTTCTGAGGTATTAAGACCGCATTCATCATCAGCCGAACAAACGTAAGCATTTCCAACTCCACAAATTGCATCACCTTTTGGTGGTTGATAAACTGGATAGTATACTGTTCCTTTATATACGGTAGGTGAGGCACTAGCTTTCTGATATTTATTTTGTGTTAATCGTTTCTCCCCTTCGTCATTGACTAACTTTTCATCCATACTTTTATCAAATGGCTTGTCTAATTTAAATACCCAAGCATCTTTCGTAATTGCAGGACAATCTCCCTGATCCATAGTTTCATCAGCGGTATTTACACAATGTGGACTTAATGCATATCCTGGATCTGATTCAACATCTACTCTTCTAGCGTTCATTGCTTCTGATATGCTGCCAACTGTGCCAGCATTTACCATTTTAAAATTTGGAAAATCAAAGTCTCTAATTCCATACAAGATATTATCCATACCTTTTGATCTACGACTTATATCAGAGAAATCTCCTGTAGATCCAAACAGGTATAAGTTTTTAGTATCACTCCCATAAGCTGCATCCATTCCAAAAAAGCTGTATCTACCATTCTCTTCGTTGGTATTTAATGAAAATAAAGTTGTATGATCAAATAAATTAATTGCTGTTGAAGCAGAGGTTTTTGAGGTCAAATCGCTAGTTAAATTTATTTTAGAGATTTTTCCTTCAAAATCATTTACGTAAACCATTGCACCTCTCCATTTCGCCCCTCTAAAGGTATCTGGAGTAATTACGACTGGATCTCCTATAACCGAATTTGGAATATTATCATGTATGTCTCCATCAATGTCTGTAAATTTATTATTAATATCAACTATTTCAATTAATCCATTACCTCCATTTGCTATTTTTCCTGGATATTGACCTCCAGTTTGTTCATTCATACTTTCTAAGTCAATAACGTATACTGCAGAACCAACACCATCACTTTTTCCAAAGCCGGCTGGCATTACTGCAACATATTTATCTTGATCAATTGTACCTTCCCTTTCAATTGGAAGTCTAAATATTCTAGGAGCTCCCCAAGTTTCACCCATTCTACTATAATCATAAACAGGGTCTGCAGTTCCTACGTTTGGAATACTTATTTTAAAGAAATCTGTATCTTCATCAGCTTTATTATCTCCTTCACCAACATTAAATACTAAGTCATTAGAAAATGTGATTGTTGCTAATGATGCTTCTTGTGTAATAGCAACTACACTTAATTTAGTAGACACACCATCTAAAATCATTTTAGCAGGTAAAGTTGCTGGGTTATCAATATATTCTTGTGGCATATTATATAAAAATGTCCACTGTCTTCCTTTATAACAAGCATTGGTCCCTGTAGAATAAAAATCAGAGTCCGATACACAATCTTTAATTGCGTCTCTTTCCGTATAGACCTCGTCTCCTCCCTCTACTTGATTGCTTTCGTCAGTACTTCTTGCAGTAGCAATATTGAATAGAGCAGTTTTGGCCTCCTCTGATTCATTTACATTTAAAGCTCCACCTGTGAAGTTTAAACCTGGAGCTGGGTTTTCTGAGCTATTAATAATTGTACCATCATGTAATGCTATCATTACTTTGTTTCGCACAAAGTCATTATAAACTGAATATACATGAAGTGGTTTTAAAGGGTTTGTTACATCTAAGATGGAATAACCTTTTCCACCTCTGCCATAAGGTACCATTAAAATAGTATGCCAAGATTTAGTGCCTTCAGTTTCAAAACCTCCGTTAGGTAACAAACCTGATATATACATATCATGTATTACTGGTGAACCATCAACTGCAAAAATTGCATTTGTACCTCCCTTTTCTGTTCCACCAATTCCATTTAAATTGTCATTAATCATTTCAGGTAATCTTCCGGCAATGAACGGTGGAACGAATGCCCATCGTTCAGCACCTGTTTGAGCATCAAATGCATGTAACATTCCATCATTTGCTCCGACGTAAAGAGTTCTTTCTCTCGTACTTAAGCTATTAGCCCAAGTCCTGTATCCATTTTTTGCTCTAAAATATGCCTCTTGATTTGTTGATGTGTATAATGTATTTGCACTTGGTGCCCCAACCTCAACTATTTGGGAATGATATATATCTCCTAACACGGATTGCCTTATCAGGCCTTTATCATCACATTCAGCGCCATATACAAAGTAATCTTCACCCCTTACAAAATTAATCAATCCTTCAATGTCATCGGAGTTTCCAGTTTGACCACCACATTTAGAACCAGGTTTATGATAATCCTGAACTGTATTTCCTAAGACTTGGAATAATTGATTGATTTCATCTTTGTTGCCAGCTATCCAATTATTATAATTTGTTTTGTAATCAGCTCCTCCTGGTAAAACAGTCCAAATTTTTCTTCCATTTTCTCCCATTAATGCCTGCTCTCTAACTTTGTCTGCTGCATCCCAATTACCATCTGCTTCATGGAGTACGGTACCACTTGAGGTTACTTCTTTTCTCATTAAGTGTCCTACCCACTCTCCTCCTTTAACGTATTCAAACTGTCCTTGGTACAAATCTCCACCCTCTTGGATGGTTGCTGTTATAGATGGAGCAGAAAACGAAAGTCTATTCGCAATGATTCTCTCTATTTCACTTTTTAATTTAGTTACTAGTTCAGCTGGGTTTTCAGCTATAATCCTTTGCCTACATTCTGGGTCAGTTTGATCATCAGTGCCGAAATTTGGATCATCGCAACTTCCTGCTTTAGCTGCTTCTTGGAATTGTTCATCTCCTCTATCTCTTATTCCTCCTCCATATGCAATGAAAATAGTTTTCACTTTTTTTTCAGTTCTAAGTAATTCGATCTGTTCGATTGCCCTTTGATGGTGGTTCCACATACCATCACCTATAACAATTACATAATTAAGCTGACAAGACTCACCAGTTCGTTCGTCTATTGCATCTTCATCTATTACATTTACTGCGGTATCGGTGTAATATTCATAAGCAAGTTGAGAAAATGCAGTCGCGTCTGTTCCAAACCTTAATTTCATACTATCTACTGCATCTACAATACGACTGGTGGTATTAGGTCCAATACCTACTTTTAAACAAGAATTATCATCACATAATGATGAAGTGCCTTTTGGGTGAGCTTGTGCTGTAGTCCAGTTTCTATAATAATTACATTGATCACCACATCTATGGAATTTTTTAGTAGGTCTAGGCTTAGGACATTGTTGGTGACAAGAATATTCTGAAAATTGTTTCCATTTTCCACTTGCACCTTTTCCATTTTTTACTGTTCCTGCATTCCAATATCCATAACCAAAGTATGCTCCACTAGTTAAAGAACTGTCATTAACTACTGCTTTGATAGCCCTCTTGGCTCCTATAGCTCTACTTACTACTTTCGTTCCCATTTCATCGACCCAAGTCATGTTGCCGCCACTAATATCAAATTCTTGAATTGAATTTTTAGCATTTCCAACCCAAACTCTATCATTTGAAACATGAAGCCCTATGGGTTGAACTAAGTTAGTACTTTCTGCTGAAGAAGCTGCTGTATTATACACTCCAACAGTTGCTGAAGTAGTAATAGTTGTTCCTCCAATTGCTAATCTTTGAAGTGTATGGCTAGAGTTACTCGTAGCATACATCACACTATCATCTTGTGGGTCTATGCTCATCCTTGCAACCAGGTTATAACTATTTCCACCACTATTTCTTTGGAAAATAGTATCAGCTCCTCCTGGTGCTGGGCAGTAAACACCGTCGCCATCTAATTGTATTGGATAACGACCAATTTGACCGTTAATTTGATAGTATACATGATTTCCATCATCCATAGAAATTGATCTTGCACTTCTTAAATTACTTCTAAAAGTAGCTTTTACGCTTGATAGATCACAATTCTTTTGAACACCTGTTGAAAGATTTCTGCTAAACCAAAATTCAGTTGTGTCATAGTTAAAACAAACCCATTTTTTTCTTTTTTTTCTCCCTATACGTCTCCAATCTGTACACATTGAATCTGATCCTGTTACAATTAAGTAATCACTATCGCCTATTGTTCTAATATCCAAGCCTAGAGGATATATAGCATCATTACCTGCTCCTCTTTTTCCGAGTTCTGTTGGGTCAATAACCTCTACACAATCTCCATCTGCATCAATTGCAACAATACTTTGATAACTATGAGAAATCGAATAAATGACTTCTTTATTTGCAGGAGTGACACCATTTACGTCTTTGGATTTGTCCATTTCATAAACTGTTTTAACTCTGCTATCCTGATTGCCTGTTTCTAACTCGCAGGATTTCATACTATTTTTTCCTTGAAATAACCTTTCCCCTTTTCCATCTCCATCGGGATCAACAAATGATGAGTCAAAGTCTTCTGTAGTGTAATCAAACTTTATGATTGCTGCATTATTCGACTGTCCAACCATTACATCGCCATCATCTAACAAAACTAAATCATTTGGATTGTATATTGCTGCTCCACCAAAAGGTGTTCCATTCATGCTAGCTGATGTATCAAGAAGAATTAATATATTTGCCTTTACGTCCCCTGCTCCCGATCCCGGAGGTAATGATTTTGAGAAAGCGTTTTGATTAAACAAAATTAAGGTCGTAAATAAAAACAAAAAGAATTTTTTTAATCTATTAACTTTAATCATTACCAATACTTTCTATATTCGTTATTTGTAATTATTAACTCTTCAACAATTAGGGCATTAAATTTTAATATTTTGCTATAATAAAATTTTTTATCACCCTTTTCCCAACTAATATTTCCTAGCCATTTCGGATCAAAAACTTCTTCAGCTTCTTTACCATAATGATCTTGGATATAATAAAAAAGAAACAACTTTTTATCATCTATTTCAGAAATGCTGTTGCTGGAAAGAAGTTCAAACCCAAGAACAGTTTCTCCACCTAATGAGTGAATTCTAATTTCAGTATCTTGCGGATGATAGTCTGGGCACAAAGTTTTAAAGCTAGTTAATATAAATCCATGATTTAGTTTTTCACTATTGATATCACCTTCTAGTAATTCAATATTTTTATCAATTTCTGGCTGTCCAAATATATTTGTAACGTTTGTGAAGTCCTCTCCTATATCAAATTCAAGGTCGCATTCTTCAGAATGCACAATAGTAAAGTTTAAAAATATTGAGATAAATAAAGTTATAATAAGTAAATTTTTTTTCATATTTTTAGCTTGGCATCACTATCACGTTCTCAAGTGGTATTAAAATTTCAATATCACCATTATGAGTTTCTCCACTGCCTCCTATTCCATAAAAGATTCCACAAGAGTAGACTTTATATGCTGTTCCTTGTGAGTCAACATTGCTTGCACTCGTTGCAATACTAGATCCATCATCCCTATATGCTGCCATTCCAATATTTCTAATAAAATACTCATACTCGAATCTCTTTAAAAAGTTAAATTCAGATAAAACAGCTTTTTTCCTGACTTTAGTAGCGGACCCTTCTTCATTTATTACTACATCATCATCAGTTTTAAGTTTTGATTCTCCGCCAGCTGCTACGCAATCTGAATATGGACCATCACATAACAATGGGCCAACAATATCTAGGAAGCTTTTTTTTACTGGTAGCTTTCCACTCCCAACGATTTTGATGTTATCATCTTCATCTGTATCAAGATTTTTAAAACTCATTAAACATTTTGAGCTAGTCCTTTTAACAGTTGTGTCGTTTGAGGCTGGGCCTCTTGCAAATGTATGTCTAAAATAGCTGTCTTGTTTTTTTGAAGTGTATTCAGTTTTTTTATCATCCCATATTTCTTTCTGAACATCCCAATCAGCTGCTGGACCTGGTTCTGCAGGACGATCTCCTAATACGGCGTTGTCTGATGGTTGGCTGGTCATCCAATGTCCAAGATAATTATCTAAAATCCATTTTTCACCTTCCATCAATCCAGTTTCTGCAACATAAAAGGTTTGCTGATATTGATCACTATTATTGTTGCTTTGATGATCGCCAGAAGAAATAACTATAAGAGAACCGCCCATTAATGACATTACTATTAAGAGTACGATAGACAATATTAAAGCAAATCCTTTTTCTTTATTTTTAGTCATTAAAATGCTGCTCCAAGATTTCTAGTATGAATGGTAAGGAAAATAGAGTCTCTTTTATAAGCAGCTTTATCTCCGGCAAATGTTTCAGGTTCTCTACCTAGGGATAAGATCTGCCTTGAAGATCCTTCTTTGAGATTTTTAAAAAATCCACTAGAGGTAGCTGATCTAAAAGTTAAAGTCATATCAACTGATCTAATGTTATAAATGTCATCTGGTTCTTTTGGGTCAGCGTCAACAACTTGACCGAATTTATCTAGGGCAACGAAAGACATATCAGTAAGGTACTCTCTAACTAGCTCACCCTCATAGCAGTCATCGCCTGGACAATCTCTTGCATTAGCTGTCCATTCTCCAGTGGTTTCATTTAAACTTTGCTTCCAATATTTTTTAGATCTAAATACACCATAGAACTCATCCCCATCTCTTCTAAGTGCTCTTGCAAAATACGATATTTTATATTTTTTGTAGTATTGTTCACCACTACCAACATCTGCATCAGCATCAAAATCACCAAAAACAATATGAATTTGGTCACAACATGAATTATTTATTTTTGTTGTTGTTGGAAGTATTTCATATCCAGGTGCTATGGGTTCTTTTTTTCCAACTACATTTCCAAGGGTATTTCTATAAATAACTATTGGTGCATGGCTGTCTTTTTCTGTGGCTGATGTATCTCCTGCAACGAATTCTAAATAATCATTTCTTGGAATTCTTACATCCAAACTTCTACTTTCATTCTCTTCATTGTAGCCATAATAATATTTAAAACCTGCCATTCTAATATCTCTCATTATCATAGAAACAATATCTCTTCCGGACTTACTTATACCAGCAACATCTGTAACTCTTGAATAAGTATTATTTATAATTGAATATGAAGTATACATCGCAGCAATAATTATTGAAGATATGACAATACCTATAAGCATCTCTATTAATGTAACTCCAGCAATTTTATTAATTTTATTCACCCATACCTTCTAACTCATCATCGTCTCCACCTATGCTAGTTTGATATTTAGGTTCGTAGTCAGCTTGAAAATATAGAAATCTTCTTTTTTTTCCATCATTCAAATTAAATTGGATTCTTCCTACATACATTCTTTCATCAAAAATAGCATTATTTGCAAATTCGCAATTGTTTTTTGTCCAACGACACATTTCAAACATTTTAATAGTTTTTGAGTCTTTTTCACTTTTACATTTAATCAATTGGTCCTCAGATAAAATTGCCTCCCATTTAAGCATTTGATTACCAGCTGCACTTTTCGCACCCCAAATTGACTTTTCATCCTTTTTAAATAATGCTGGTTTATTTTCTTTACTTGTAGTGGAACATTTAGCAACATTGATTGCATTTGCGCTTGCAGTTTTGGTATCAGATCCACAGACTTCTGGGGAATCTGAGTAAAGTAAATTTGCATAGTACTCTACAAATTTTGAACATTTTTTTCTTGAGTCCTCTGTTGCCATATAAGCCTTACCATTTTCGTAGATTAATGTTTTTTCTTCATCCTCTGTTACACCTACTAAAGTATCTCTATAGCCAATAACCCCTTCTGCTATCATTCCAACTAGATGATTAGTTTTCGATCTTTCACCTGATACATCAATGGAATTAACTGCATAGCCAACCATTTGAAAAATTCCAATGAATCCAATGCCTACGATTACGCTTGCAACGATTGCTTCCAATATACTCATTCCTTTTTCTTTTCTATTTTTCATTTTATTGAGCAACCCATCCTCCTTCCTCTCCTTTTTTTGCATTATATTTTTCGAGTTTTATATTACCAAATCTAGACCAACCAATACGATAAATACACTCATCAGATCTTAAAGGATCGTCACAAAATCCACCTTCTCCATATAAAGAAAAACTACTTTCATCAGCAAAAAATTCTGAAGTACTATACCATCTTCCATCCTTTGAAAAACATACTGCTGCTTCTCCAATAAAATCAGTAGAGATGTTTGTAAATTCTTTCTTCATAACTTCTGGTCTCTTAACAGTAGCTCCATCGTCATCCCACTCTGTGGGATCTAAGTAACATCTTTCATCACTATCTCTAAAGTCTCCTCCTTCAGAAATTTTATTCGCAAGTGTATCCGCTGTCATACCTCTGGACACGATTATTAATTTTTGGTTACCGGTCTCTTCATCTTTCTCTGAATTAACGTAAACCTGGGTATAAGCATATAAACCTCTTTGAACTTGTGAATTTATATTATCAAAAACTGTCAAAGCATTTATTGCAGATGATCTTACTTTACGAGAAGTATTCCAACTATCTACATTGGGATATGCAATAGCTGATATTATGCCTACAATACATAACACAACAATAACTTCTAATGTGGTGAAGCCTTTACTGTTCTCTTCCTGATGCTGCATCTATTTTACCTGCTTTAACAAGTTCCTCTAATGATTTTGTCATTGTAATCATTCCTTCTTTTACGGCTGTCTGCATGATGCTTGGTATTTGGTGAATTTTTGATTCTCTTATTAAGTTTTGTATAGGAGGAGTACACTTCATTACTTCAAAAGCACCACAACGTCCTTGCCCGTCTTTAGTTTTTAAAAGTCTTTGAGTTACAACCATTTTTAAAGATGTTGAAATTTGTGCTCTTATCTGTGCTTGCTGTTCTGGAGGAAATACATCAATGATCCTATTAATTGTGCTAGGAGCACCGCTCGTATGCAAAGTTCCAAACACGAGGTGTCCTGTTTCAGCAGCAGTCAAAGCAAGTGAGACTGTTTCTAAATCTCTCATCTCTCCTACTAATATAACATCTGGATCTTCTCTCAATGCGGCTTTTAATGCTGTGGCAAAGGATTGTGTCTGCTTGCCAACTTCCCTATGAGAAACTATGCTTTTAATATCTTTATGAATAAACTCAACAGGGTCTTCAACGGTAATTATGTTTGAAGTTCTTGTTTTATTAATTTCGTTAACGATTGCTGCAAGGGTAGTAGATTTACCAGATCCAGTTGGGCCAGTTACTAAAACTAAACCTTTGTGCATATCAATTATATCATAAAGAACTTGCGGTAAGTCAAATTGATCCATCGAAGGTATTACACTTTCAACTCTTCTTAAAACGGCTGCTGGTCCATGAATTGTTTTATAAAAATTTGCCCTAAACCGAAGCCCGCTCAAAGTTACTGATGAGTCTAACTCATGGGTATCTTGGAACCTTTTCATCTCTATTTCGTTACAATTTGTAGATAGTAGATCTTGTAGGTCTTGTGCCTTAACTAAAACTTCAGGAATTTTGTGAATTTCTCCTGTTTGTCTATAAGCAAGAGGCCATCCACTCCTGATGTGAAAATCGGAAATCTTTTTGTTATTTTTTGCTAATTCTTCTAATTTTTCAAACATATTATTTTCATATAATAGACATTAAATTAAATGAATAAACTAAAGAATTAGCCCAAAATAGTTTAAAAATTATCAATTTACCTTAATTTTGTAGGTTTTATTGTTGGAACATAAAAAATAAATACTTATATATAAAGTATGAAAAAAGTTACTGTTTATATGGGGCCAATGTGTGCCTTTTGTGATGCTGCAAAAAGACTATTAGTTAGAAATAATATTCCATATACAGAAATCAACATAGCATTAGATGCTGATCAAAGAGATATAATGCTTAAAAAATCAAATGGTAAAAGAACAATTCCACAAATTTTCTTTGATGAACATCATGTAGGTGGATACGTAGAATTAAGAGCTTTAGAAAAAGAAAAAAAACTTCAAGATTTAGTAAAGTAAATTAATTACTCAAGTGTAAGAACTACATCAGGTCGGTTTGCATAAAAACCTCTATCTGCAGCAGCGGTTGCAGCACAATCGGTTGCTAATCCAGCTTTTTCTAAATATCCCAATGCTGTTGATGTTCCAAAAGCAACTTTAACTGTTGGAATTTTTCCAGCCTCCATAGTAAATGGTTCCGATAATGCTTCTCTATACTCAAAAAAAGCATCACCAGCATCAACTGTTCCTGTTGCTGAGTCTGTTCCTGTTCCGTCACCAGCTGTAGTGCTGTTCATTACATCTCCATGACTTGTACCAGCTGGAATACCTGCATAATAAGTTCCAGCAACTGCAGCTCCTGAAGTTTTGCTTCCTATTCCATTTTTACTGGTGGTTCCAGTTGAACTTGCAATAGTATGGCAAGTTGTTGCTCCACTTGTAACACTACCAGCAACTGTAAAAGCTCTATTCAAAGTAATCTGAAAATAAGTATAAGTTTTTCCAAATTCAACTTTTGATAAATCTCCTAAACCTGCTGCTGTTGCTCCAGCCGAAGTAGATGCAATATCAATAGGCCCAGAATTACCAGAATATAAAAGTATAGGATTATTACATGAGGCATCAGTACTGGTGCTGTCACAAATTTCAATTCTTGTTATTGTAATTTTATAACTTGTTGCCTCAGCTTCAATTGCAAAAGATTTTGTGTTAAAAAAAGTTAAGATAAATAAAATTATAAAAAAAATATTTCTCATATTATTGACTTGTAATAATTACTGCACCTTGGATTTCTATAGTTAAATCGTTATTTCTTCGAACTTTTTCATTTAATTTTGCTTGCATGTTCTCTTTTTCAAAAGCTACATCAGATAATCCTTCATCCATCGTTCTTATATTTTCTCTAGGCGGATGAACAAATAATAGTTCAGCTTCCAAAACATCATCTACACCAGAAAGAGAAGAGTCGTCCATTGATAAGTTCAATTGTAATGAAGGGTTTATATTTAATTCTGAAATATATTTATTTCCTTTTGAGTCTTTTGAAGTTTTTTCACCCTCCCATTTATAACCTTTGAAACTAAATTTTGCCCAAGGTGTATAAGGAACTTGAGTGGTTAAGTAGTAATCCCAGCCACTAAGTATTTGTTCAGCTGTTCCATCAATAGTTTTCATATTTGTTATCTTTTGGTATCGATTTAAAGATAGATCTAATAGCGATGCTTTTGCTTCAAGTCCATATCCCAACCTACGGTGTCCCTCGAATATGTCTGCATCAATAAAAGTATTTGCGCCATACATCATTGAATTATCATCACTTAATTTTCTATAACCAATACCTAAATTACCATGAATTCTTCCATCACTATTTACCTCTTTGGTTCTCAAGCTAAATTGAGTGAATAAGTTTGAATTATCCTCCTCAAGGATATTTCTAAGGCCTAAAATTGAAAATTTTATCTGATCTTCATCCTTATCATTTA
>CAZBRW010000003.1:0-29554 GCA_964494555.1 uncultured Candidatus Pelagibacter sp.
CCTGGTCCTCCTCCACCATGAGGTATGCAAAAAGTTTTATGTAAATTTATATGACAAACATCAGGCCCAAAATTGCCTGGCTTTGCTATTCCTACAAGAGCATTTAAGTTTGCACCATCCATGTAAACTTGACCACCATGTTTGTGAATTAATTCACATATATCCGAAATTTTTTCCTCAAATACACCATGTGTTGAAGGATACGTAACCATTAATGCACCTAGGTTTTCTGAATAAGTTTCAGCCTTTTTCTTTAAATCATCATAATCTACATTTCCTTGTTTATCGCAATTTACAACAACCACTTTCATTCCAACCATTTGTGCGCTAGCGGGGTTTGTTCCATGAGCAGAACTTGGTATCAAGCAAACATTTCTATTCGATTCACCTCTCTCAATATGATATTTCCGGATCACCATTAATCCAGCATACTCACCTTGAGCACCTGCATTAGGTTGTAGAGATACGCCTGAAAAGCCAGTTATCGACCTTAACCAGTTTTTTAGATCTGTAAAAAGTGTTCTAAATCCCTCCATTTGTTCAATTGGAACAAAAGGGTGTGGCTCAGAAAATTCTCTCCAAGATATTGGTATCATTTCTGCAACAGCATTTAGTTTCATAGTACAAGAGCCAAGTGCAATCATTGATCTATTTAATGCAATATCTTTTTCTTCTAATCTTTTCAAATATCTCAGCATTTCTGTTTCGGAGTGATAGCTATTGAATACCTTATGATCTAAATAACTAGAGGTTCTTAAAAGATTTTTGGGTAAATTTGGTAAACTTTCAGTTGGAATTTCTTTTATAGATTCAGCACAATTAAAAATTTTTAATAATTGATTAGCACGATAAACATTTTTCTTTTCATCGAACGATACTGAAAGCATTTCTGAATTTACTTTTCTTATATTTACTTTTTGGGCTAAGGCATTATTATATATTTGATCAGTTTTTTCATTTGTGATGATTGTAACAGTGTCAAAAAAATAATCTGAGTATAATTTATAACCAGATTGTTTCAGTTTATCAGCAAAGTTTTTGGCTAATTGGGATACTCTTTCTGAAATTGTTCTTATTCCTTTTGGACCATGATATATGGCATAAGCAGCAGAAACTATCGCTAAAAGGGCTTGAGCCGTACAAATATTGCTTGTTGCTTTGTCTCTTCTAATGTGTTGTTCTCTAGTTTGCAAAGCAAGTCTGTATGCTTTGTTTCCATGTCGGTCAACAGAAACACCTACAATTCTTCCTGGCATAGATCTTTTAAATTCATCTTTTGTAGCAAAAAAAGCAGCATGTGGACCTCCGTAACCTAAAGGAATCCCAAATCTTTGAGAACTTCCAACTGCAATGTCTGCTCCTAATTCAGCTGGTGTTTTTAGTTTAGCTAAAGACAAAAGATCACAAACAAGTATTGATTTACCGTTTTTCTTTTTAATCTTGCTTATATTTTCGCTAGGATCCTTTATGTCACCTAATGTTCCAGGATATTGAAGAATTCCACAAATGATATTCTCAGATAAATTTGATAATTCATTATCATTGCCAATAATTACTTTAAGACCCAGAGGTTCTGCGCGTGTTTTAATTACTTCTATTGTTTGTGGATGACAATCTTCTGATATAAAGACAGCTTTATTATCCATTTTGTCTAATCTATTGCATAAACCCATCGCTTCTGCTGCAGCCGTTCCCTCATCTAACAAAGACGCATTAGCAATATCCATGCCTGTAAAATCAATTATCATTTGTTGAAAATTTAGCAACATTTCAAGTCTACCTTGAGCCACTTCTGGTTGGTATGGCGTATAAGAAGTATACCAACCTGGGTTTTCCAGAATATTTCTAACAATCACATTGGGGGTATACGTACCGTAATATCCCATTCCAATGAAATTTGAATAAATTTGATTTTTTTTTGAAATTGCCTTTAATTTTCTTAATCCCTCATACTCTGAATTAGGTTCGCCAATACTTAACATATCTTTCAACAAAATTTTATTAGGTACTGTATTTTTAATTAAATCATCTAAAGATTTATATCCTAATTCAGATAGCATATTTTTTTCATCTATCTTGGATAATCCAATATGTCTTTTAATAAAATCTTTTTCTGAATTATGAAGCATTAACTTGAGCTCCCCTTAGCAAATTTTTCATACTCATCTCTATTCATAAGAGTATTAATTTCATTAACATCTTTTACTTTTAATTTAAAAAACCATCCCTCACCCTCAGGGTCTGAGTTTATTTTAGAAGGATCATCTACTATTGATTGATTTGTGTCTACAACTTCGCCACTTATTGGAGTATAAACATCGCTTGCAGCTTTAGTTGACTCTACTACACCTGCAGTACCATCTTTAGTCACATTAGATCCCTTTTCAGGTAGTTCAGCAAACACTATATCTCCCAAAAGCTCTATTGCATGCTGTGTAATACCAATTGTAGCAACATTATCTTTAACTTTTACCCATTCATGTTCTTTAGAAAATTTAATTTCTGACATTTATCTCTCCTTTATAATGGTTTTTTTTATAGAATGGCAACTTACAAATACTTGCCACGACTTTTTTTCCTCTAATTTCTAAAAATATTTTTGTATTCTCTTTTGAATATGTATTGTCTACATATCCCATTGCAATGGGACTTTTTACACTTGGGCCGAAAGATCCACTTGTTATTTTGCCGATTTGCTTATCGTTTTCATCAAAAATTTTTGTTGATTCTCTTGCTATAATTTTTCCTTCTGGTTTGATTCCAACTCTAAGTTTCTTTACTCCGTCAATAATTTGGCTTTGAATTTTTTTAGAACCTGGAAAATTTTCTTTGATTCTATTTTTTGAGATTGCCCATTTCAGATTAGCTTCTAAAGGACTAGTATTTTCATCTATATCATGTCCGTACAAACATAAACCTGCTTCTAATCTTAATGTATCTCTTGCCCCTAAACCAATTAAATTTGAACCATTCTTAATAAGTAATTCTGTAAATTTTAATACATCTTTGTTATTAATTGATATTTCAAAACCATCTTCTCCTGTATATCCAGATCTAGTCACATAGATAAAATCAGATTGATATTTAAATTCATTTCCACTCATAAATTTTAAATTGCTTACACCAGGTACTATTGGCTCAAGCACGTCTTTCGATTCAGGTCCTTGAATTGCAATTAATGATAAATCATCTCTTAATATTGTTATAAAAGTATTATCTAATTTTGATTTAATAATTTTAAAATCTTTTTCCTTACATGCTGCATTTAAAATTATCATATAGCCATCTTTGATTTTTGTTATTATTAAATCATCATATATCCCGCCATTTTCATTCATTAAGAAAGAATATTTGCTATGATTTATCGGTAGATTTTCTAAGTCTGTAGGAAAAATATTTTGTAATTTAATAGTTAAAGTTTTATCTCCTCTGATAAAAAGTTGACCCATATGAGATACATCGAAAATACCTGATTTTTGTCTAGTTATATTGTGCTCAGAAATAACTCCGTTTTTATATTGAATTGGCATTTTGTAGCCTGCAAACTGAACAAATTTTGCATCAAATTTCTTATGCAAATAGTATAATGCTGTTTTTTTTAATTCCATATATTAACTCGTTACCCCCTCTGTCTTTGAGCCTGAGAGATTTACTCCTTCGGCGAGAATGTTCTCTTTCCAGAGTTAATATATACGGTCCTTTTGCCTGAGAGTTTCCGGGGTGGTTGCTCCTTCGGCGCTACATTTAGTAGTCTCTCCCGTTTCAATATAATACCACAAATAATTATTTAGAATAGAATTTTTTTATGTCAATAGAACTTAAAAATTGCAATAAAACAGCAACAATCACTACTGATCCTCCAATTAAAACAATAAATGGAGGATTTTCGTTTATAAAAAGCCAAGCCCATAAAGGACCCAAAACTGCCTCTGTCAACATTATGATTCCAACAAAAGCTGCAGGAGTGCTTCTTGCTCCAATAGTTATTAGAATAAATCCAAAGCCAAGTTGAAGAAATCCAGCAAGAAATCCTAAAAATATATCATGTTTTGAAATGATTATTTCTGGTGATAACATAAAACCAATAATCATTGCAACAGCTCCTGCTGTTAGTTGCAATGGCACCATATCTATTTCTGGATATTTTCTTACAATTAAAATTAAAAATGCAAAGGATATTGGCATTATAAATGCAACTAAATTTCCTGATAATTGACCAGGTGATAAAGAGTTCCCAACCATTAATATTATTCCTGCAAATGCAATTATTATTGAAGCCAAAGTAATTTTTGAGATTTTTTCTTTTAAAAAAAAATAACCAAATATGGCAAGAAATATTGTTTGTGTTTGGATAATAAAATTAGTATTTGCAACAGTTGTGTTGTACATGGCAAAAACATAACTACAAAAACCACATGCTAATACAATACCTCCCAAAACTCCAGGAAGTCCAGATTTATAAAATGCATGAAAAATTTTGCTCTTATAAGTAATAAGTAAAAATAGAGTTACTACAATTATGAAAAAAAATTGTCTCCAGAATAAAATTTGCCATAATGTGGCTCCTTCGAAAGATTTAACAATTAAACCTCCAAAACTTAATATACATGCACCTAAAAATACTAAAATTGAACCAGGAATTTTTGATATTATGTTCATTTAATTTGTGAAATAATATTTTTTGTTTCAAGCAAATAAAAGTTAAATAGTTTCTCAGCTTCATCTAGACTAACTTCTTTAAATTTAATCAATGATCCTGGTGTGATTTGAGCTACTCTGTCAAAATCAGCACTTATTACACTTGCAATTTTTGGATATCCTCCAATTGTGCCATGATCAGATAGCATAATTATTGGATTACCATCACTTGGAACCTGAACTATACCTTTGGTTAAACCCTCTGATCTTATATTTGTACTTACAATATTTTCTAAATTATGACCCTCTAGTCTCATACCCATTCTATCAGATAATTTAGAGATCTTAAATTCCTTGCTTAAGAAGATATTTTTAGCTTTTTCCGAAAAAAAATCAAAATTAGTTGCTTTTATTACTCTTATGTATTCAATTTTTGAATTAATATAATTTAATTTTTTAAAAGGCGAAATAATATTCTTATAATCTATACTTATTTTTTGATTTTCAGATAATTTTTCGCCATCATTAGATCCTATTTTAGCTTTTGTATTAGTTGATATACTTCCCCAGTTTTTATCAAGAATAAAATTTTCGCTTATTGATAAATAACCATAAACTGATTGATTTGTAGATTGAATATCAATTTGATATTTATCATCAATCAAAAATACTTCGTATGGCTTTCCTCTAATTATATCATTATTTTCATTTATTATTTCAAATTGTACATCACCTGAAATAACTCCATACATTTTTTTCCCATTATATTTTAACAATGGTCCTTGGTAAGCAAACTCAATTACTGCAGAATCTAAATTCTTATTCAATAATGCATTCGATAAAATATAATTTCTATTATCTATTGCTCCACTTAAAGGAATTCCAACATGATTAAGATTTTTTCTTCCATAATCCTGAAAAGTTGAATGTATTCCTGGTCTTTTTACTTCAAAAAAATTATTTTTTAAGTTCGTCATATTTCTGCATAGTTATTTGATTGAATTTAATAGTATCGCCTGGATTTATTAATGTAGGTTTTTGTGCATTATTTTTATTAAAAATTTCTAAAGGAGTATTACCAATTATATTCCAGCCACCTGGACTATCATAAGTGTAGATATTACAAAATTGTTCAGTTAACCCTATAGATCCTTTTGGAACTTTTACTCTTGGAGTTTCTAATCTTTTTGCTCTTAGTTGCCTGTCTATATCTCCTAAAAAAGGCATACCAGCAATAAAACCTGTCATATAACAAAAATATTCTTTATTAAAAAAAATTTCTAATAATTTTTCAAATTTAATTTTTAGTGTTTTTTCTAATCTTTCTGAATCCAGTTTTAGATTATTTTCGCAACATATTGGTATCTCAATAAGTTTCCTTTTTTTTTCTCTTTTATCTTTTATTTCTAAGTTTTCAATTAATTTTTTAATTTTAGAATAGTTTGTTACTTCTAAATCAAATGATATAACTAATTTGTTATAAGAAGGTGTTAGGTTGGTTATTCCTTTAATGTTTTTATCTTTTATATTTTTAAAATATTTTATGACATTATTATTAATTTCTTGATTAACATCTTTGCCAAAGTCGCAATAAACTGCCGCATCCCCAAGATTTGTTATATTTTTGATCATCCTATGTTATAGTTAATTTTTAAATTTATGGAAATTAATATAAACTGTGATTTAGGAGAAAAATCTAAACTACACAATAACGAAAACGATCCACTCCTTTTAGAAATTGTAAATTCCGCAAATGTTGCATGCGGTTACCATGCTGGAGATAGTGAAACAATGGACCATATTATACGTGTATCTAAAGAAAATAGTGTTAGTATTGGAGCTCACCCGTCATTTAAAGATCCAGAGAATTTTGGAAGAAAAAGGATGAATTTATCTTCATCAGAAATTAGAAAATTAATAATTAATCAATATGAAATTCTTCAGAAAATTGCATTAACTCACAGCGAAAATGTAACTCATATAAAGCCCCATGGAGCGTTAAATAACATGGCATGTGAAGATTTAGATTTAGCAACAACTATAGCTCAAGCCATTATTGAGATTGATAAAGAATTGATATATTTAGTCCCAACTGGCTCGAAAATGGAAATTGCAGCAAAAAAACTTGACATGAAAATAGCTTGTGAAATATTTGCCGATAGAAACTACGAAGATGATGGCAATCTTGTCTCAAGATCTAATCCTAACGCTTTGATTACCGATCCAGAGCAAGCAAAAAAACATGTTCTCAACATGGTAAAAAACCAAGCGATAAATTGTCTCTCGGGCAAGCTAATACCTTGTGAAATTGACTCTGTGTGCATACATGGAGATAATCAAAGCTCTCTAAAAACTGCTGAGTTCATAAAAGAAAATTTAGTTATAAATGGGCTTATACCAAAACCATTAAATAAGATGAAAAAATTTAATTAAATGAAAAAAATAATAATTTTGTTAGTGCTGATATTTTCTATAAATACCTTTTCTTTTGCTGCTGGATCTGGAGGTGATGATGGATCGGGAAAAATTATTGGAAAATTAAATGAATATCAAAGAGCTGTAAAATTAGTAAAATCTGCTAAAAAATTAGAAAAAAAAGGTAAATTAGAAAAAGCAAAAAAAAAATATCAAAAGGCAAACGATTATTTACATGAAGCAAATAAAAAAAATCCTCTAAAACCTGATATTCTAAATTATTTAGGTTTTACAACAAGAAAATTAGGAGATAATAAAAACGCAGAGATATATTATCTTTTAGGGTTAAAAGAAAGTCCAAGTCATAATGGAATTAATGAATACTTGGGTGAATTATATTTGGCAACAAATAGACCAGAAATGGCTAAAGAGAGACTAATGGTGCTAAAAAATTGTAATTGTGATGAATATAATGAGCTCAAAGCTTTAATTGAAGGGACAAAAAAATCTAAATATTAATTTTTTTTGTTTAATTTGAAATCTTTGAAATTTTTTAATATAATTTTACTACCTTGATAGAAGAAGCTTTAATTTTATCCCAGATAATTTTTATAGATATTATCCTTGCTGCTGACAATGCAATTATTATTGGCTTGATTGCGGCTAACTTTGTTCCAAAAAATAGAAAACAAATTATATTTTGGGGTGTTGTAGGCGCTTTAATTTTTAAAGTAATTTTTGCTATTTTTGCAACTTACCTATTTAAGTTTTATTGGATTAAAGTTTTAGGGGGTTTGCTACTAATTTGGATAGTAAATGATCTAAGGAAAGATTTATTTGAAATAAAAAAAATAAAATCACCAACAAAAGTATCAAAAGAACCTTCGTTTATTAAGAGTATTTATAAGGTTTTATTTGCTGACATTACTATTAGTTTTGACAATGTTATTGGTGTTGTCGGAGCTTCAAAAGGAAATTTTGGATTTATGATGTTTGGATTAATATTATCAGTTGTCTTGACAGGCGCACTTGCAACATACCTAGCTAATTATATACAAAAACATCTATGGATAGCATATGTGGGTTTAGGGTTTATTTTATTAGTAGCTTTGCAACTGGTAATAAGTGGTCTTGCTGACTTTGGAATGATTAATATTAATGAAAATTTTTTGAAATACTTTTAATATGAAAATTTTTTTGAAGGATATTTTCTTGATTTTACCTCCTGCTTAAATTCATAAACTGCTGAATTAATTATTTTTCTTATATTTGTATATTTTTTTACAAATTTTATCTTTGAATTAGTTAAACCCAAAATGTCATCAGTAACTAAAACTTGACCGTCACAATTTATAGAAGCACCTATACCAATGGTTGGTATTTTAATCAGATCTGTTATTTTTTTTGAAACATCGCTATAAATACATTCTAAAACTATTCCAAATGCTCCACTTTCTTCCAATGCTTTTGCATCTAAGATTAATTTTTGCTTCTCTTTTTCAGTTTTGCCTTTTGATTTAAATTTTCCTTTTACTGTTTGTGGGGTAATGCCTATGTGGCCTAATACTGGAATTTTATTTTTTACTAAAAATAGAACTATATCTTTTACTTTTACACCACCTTCTAATTTAACTGCATCGCATTTAGTTTCTTTTATTACTTTTTGAGAATGTTTAAGTGCTTCAAATTTATTTCTGTAAGTATTGTAAGGAAGATCAATAACTAAAAGGCTTTTCTTTATGCCCTTTCTTACACTTTTGGTATGCTCGATCATTGTTTTAAGGTCAACCTTTCTAGTGGTGTTATAATTATAAAGAACAGATCCAAGTGAGTCACCAACTAATGTTATATCAACATGATTATCAATTATTTCAGCAATATTTTTTGAATAAGCAGTTAAACAAACTATCTTAGTTTTATTTTTTTTATTAATAATTTTTTTAATTTTCTTATTCATTATTCTAATTCTATAGTACTAGGTGGTTTGGAAGTTATATCGAAAACCACTCTATTAATACCTTTAATATTATTTACTATTTTATTTGAAACTATACGCATAAATTCTTTTGAAAAATAAAAAAAATCAGCAGTCATGCCGTCTTCAGACGTGATTGCTCTTAGCAAACAAATGTACTCATAAGTTCTATTATCACCCATTACACCAACAGTTTTAACAGGCAATAAAGCAGCATAGGCTTGCCATATTTTTTTATACAAATTGTGTTTAACCAATAAGTTTATAAAAATGTCATCGGCTTCTTGCAAAATTTTAATTTTATTTTTGTTAATTTCACCTGGCATTCTTATTGCTAGTCCAGGTCCAGGAAATGGATGTCTGTAGACTATATCTTTTGACAATTTAAGTTCTAAACCCAATTTTCTTACTTCATCTTTGAATAACAATCTTAAGGGTTCAACTAATTTAAGTTTCATTTTTTTTGGCAATCCTCCAACATTATGATGAGATTTTATTTTTGAGGTTTGGCTACCAGTCACGGATTTGCTCTCTATTAAATCTGGGTAGAGGGTTCCTTGGGCAAGAAATTTTACGTTTTTAATTTTTTTTGCCTGTTTTTCAAAAATTTTTATAAAAAGATTGCCAATTATTTTTCTTTTTTCCTCAGGGTCATTTATATTTTTAAGTTTTTTTAAAAATAAATTTTTAGCATTTATATAGATTAAATTTATTTTAAATTTTTTTTTAAATGTTTTAATAACTTGGATTTCTTCATTTTTCCTTAACAAACCTGTATTTACAAAAATACATATTAGATTTTTTCCAATTGCGTTATGAATTAGTTTTGCAACAACACTACTGTCGACTCCACCAGAAAGAGCACAAATTACTTTTGAATTTTCAACATTTTTTTTTACTTCTTGGATTAATATTTTTTTTTGATTTTTTGATGACCAATTTTTTTTAATTCCACAAATCGAAAAAATAAAATTTTTTAAGATAATATACCCTCTTTCTGTATGTGTTACTTCAGGATGAAATTGTATTCCGAATAGATTTTTTGATGAATTTTCTACAATTGAATACTTGGATGTTTCGGTATTAGCAATAACTTTAAATCCTTTGGCTAATTTCGTTACTTCATCTGCATGACTCATCCATACTTCGTTAGGTCTACTTTTTCTAAAAAAATTATCAGTCAACCTGCTTCTTTTTAATTGTTTAAGCGTTGCAAGTCCAAATTCTCGGCTTATAGCTTTTTTGACTCTTCCTCCAAGTTGTTTTGAAATTAATTGATGGCCAAAACAAATTCCTAGTATTGGCACTTTGCACTTGAATATTTCTTTATTAAATTTTACTTTTTTTGATTGATAAACGTTTAGAGGTCCTCCCGACAAAATTATTCCTCTAATTTTTTTGTTATTAAATCTATTTTTTATTTTTTTATGACTAATAATTTCTGAATATACCCCTAATTCTCTTATTCTTCTTGCTATAAGTTGTGTAAATTGTGAACCGTAATCTACGATTAAAATTTTTGACAGATCGTCCTTAAGACTCATTTTTTGTATCAAAATTTTTCAATTTTTCATCAATGGATGATATTTTTGGGCATAAATTTGTGCAAACTTTTTCAAATTTTTCTTTTAATTCTTTTACTTTAATAAAATTTGATCTCTCAATTTCTATATCCATTAATAAATATATTGCCTCCTCATTTTTTGGATCTAGCAAAAGTGTTGTGCTTAGATTTTTTTCTTGTTCTTTAATATTTTTTTCAATCTTATAAATTTTTGCTAAAAATAAATATGACTTAGCTTTTTTTGGATTGAACACAACATCTCTCTGAAACAAAAATTTTGATTCTTCATATTTTTTATTTTCGTACTTTTTTTTTGCCTCATCAAAAAAATTTTCTTTTGGATATGAATTGCTAATTAATAATAAAAAAAATATTATTGTTGTAAAAAAAAATTTTATCATATTATCTTGTCACTTTATCGATATTATGTACCATACTTTCATAAAATCCTGCTTTGGTTATTTTAACAAATTTAGGTTTATTTTTAAGTGTCTTTATTTGTTTGCAGCCAAGATAACCCATAGATGATCTTAATCCCCCGACTAAACTATAAACTATTTTTGAAACCGGTCCTTTGTATTTAATAAAACCTTCTACACCTTCAGGAACATATTTTGAACTATCGCTTTGTTTTTTTTGAAAATATCTATCTGCTGATCCTTTGTTCATTGCACCTATTGATCCCATACCTCTAAAACTTTTAAATAATTTTCCATTTTTTTTAATTTTTTTTCCTGGAGCTTCGTCAGTTCCTGCGAATAATGAACCGATCATTACTGCATCTGCTCCAGCAGATAATGCTTTTGCTATATCCCCTGAAAATTTTATTCCACCATCTGCAATAATTAAAGTTTTTCTTTTACCTAATCCATTTCTCACATTAATAATTGCACTTAGTTGCGGAACGCCTATTCCAGCAACTAATCTCGTAGTACAAATTGATCCTGGTCCAATTCCAACTTTAATAATATCCACTCCTAAATTAATTAAGAATTTAGCAGCTTCTGGCGTAGCAATATTTCCTGCACATAACACAGTTTTTTTTGGTTTGATTTTTTTTATCTTATTAATCATATCTTTAACTTTTTTTGTATGACCATGTGCAGTATCAACAACAATTAAATCTATATTTTCTTTTAAAATATTCTTAGCTCTATTAAGCTCATTTGCTCCTGCTCCAACAGCAGCACCTACCAACAATTTATGTGCTTTTACTTTCCTAATTTCATCAACTTGTTTTTTAATGTCTAAATTTCTATGTATAACGCCAATGCCACCTGCTCTAGCTAGTGCAATGCACATTTTTGATTCAGTTACTGTATCCATTGCGGAAGATAATAACGGGATCTTAAGATTAATATTATTTGTAAGTTTTATGCTGGTATCTACCTCAGATGGCAGAATGTCAGAATAGTTTGGCGAAAGTGTTACATCGTCAAAAGTGAGAGCTTCTTTAATAGGACCCATGTCCTTATATATATGATTCTCAAATAAAATAAAGTGTTTCTATCGAAGAATTTTACAAATTAAAAAATTTTCTTTTGAATCTTTCCTGCTAGCTAATGGCTTAAATATTTTAACTTGCATAAATGATTTTTTTGCATCTGCGACAATTTCATTAAAGTTAGATCCCATAAATATTTTTGAGATGAAACATCCATTTTTATTCAAATTATCTAAAGAAAAACTCATAGCCTCAAGACAAAGCTCACCTGTTACCATCGAATCAAGATTTTTATTACCTGTTGTATTTACTGCCATATCAGAAATAACTAAGTCAATTTTTTTTTTAAAAAAATCTTTAATCATAATTTTGTATTCATCTTTATTAAAATCACCAACAATCTGAGTTGTGTTTTCTATTGGTTCAAATTTAAGTAAATCTATAGATATAATTTTCCCATTTTTAATTTTCTCTGCAAGATATTGTGACCAACTTCCTGGTGCAGCACCTAAATCAACAACACTATACACACTACTTAAAACTTTAAATTTTTCATCTATTTCTTTGAATTTATATACTGCTCTTGATCTATATCCTTCAATCTTAGATTTACGGACGTAAATATCTCTTTTTTGTTTATTTAACCAATTTTTTGAAATTTTATTTTTTTTCAATTAATGACCAAATCTTAAACTCTTATTGACTAATTTGTTTTCTAAAGTTCTTATATCAATCTTCACATTTTTATCTAATCTCATATCTTTATTGTTTTTCCACAATCCTGCTGCTAAATGCATTATTCCAATTTTGTTGTTGGGTAAAAAGGGTTCAACAAATGTTTGTTCTTGTTCATCATATTTAGGAAGCAAGTTACTTGCGATCCAATTACAATTTAATGGTAAAAACTCAGTATTAACTTCATCGATATAAACACTAATATTTATAGCAAGCCCTTCAGAACCAAAAATATTTCCTGAACTTAAAGTTTTAATCAAATTTTTTTGCCAAATTTTCCAACAATCAGAATTTTTCTCTAAAGAAAAAGTTCCAATGTTTATGTGAGGAGAAAATGCTAGTTTTCTAGCTTTATGAATATCTATTTTTGAAGCTATAGCATGCTTGAAGTTTTGAGATTTTACAATGGCGAGCTTACCAAAAATCCACTTTACTTTAGAGATGACTCTATAACCTGGACCCATTGTTTGAGTTATACCAAGTTTACCATCGTCACAGGCTTTAAAATATAAATCAACTGAACTCCAATCATTTACCCAGGCATCACAGTCTATCCAGAGATATTTTTCGTAATTTGGAAAATATTTTGGCAAAAATGCTCTTGATACCTGGCTTTTAAGCCATTCTTTTCCTTTAACTTTATGAGCTGGGACCTCGATATCCCACTCTGCTTTTTTAATATCATCTACTTTTGTTGAAAGTTGTTTTTTTTGTTCCTCAGTTAATCCTGAGTCTAATATACATATTGATATATTTTTACTTTGATCAAATCTTTTTATTGAGTCAATAAGTTCATTTAAAAGTTCAAAATAATTTGAGTCTGCAAGTGAAACTATTGCTTTATTTTTCATCTATAATATATCTTCATCATCATCATCGTTATCTTTATCATTCAATTGTGTCCTAAATTTACGCTTAATCTTGAAATAATGTACAGAGCTTATTGGGATCATTAAGAAATAAATAACTGCTGATATGATTATTGTATTAAATGTATAAACTAATAATAGACCAAAAAAAAATATAATCCCAAATAATAAAAATATACTCATTCTCCTTGGAACAATTATTTTTTTAAAAGAATAAGTTGGTACTTTGCTAATTAGAAGAATAGAAATTAATAAGAAAAAAATAGGGACAAAGAAATTATTATTAATTACTGCTAAATTAAATTCACTTAAACTATATATTAGAGGAATGAGAACCAAAACCCCTCCAGCTGGGGAAGGTATGCCTTCAAAAAAGTTATCTCTCCATGATGGTTCTTCACTTGAGTTTACATTAAATCTAGCTAACCTTAGCGCTACTGAAACAACATAAATTAAGCATATAAACCAGCCAATTCTACCTAACTCATTTAATTTCCAAAAATACATTATAAATGCAGGAGCAACTCCAAAGCTTATTACGTCTGTTAATGAGTCTAATTCTTTTCCTACCTTGGAAGTACCTTTTATTAGTCTAGCTATTCTTCCATCCAAACCATCTATGACTCCTGCTACTAAAATTGCTAGGATTGATATCTCATACCTTCCATCAAGTGCAAACTTTATTGAACTTAATCCTATACAAACACCAACAAGTGTAAAAATATTTGGCAATATTACTCTAGTCTTTTTTGATGATACTAGTTTAAAATTTTTTTTAGTTTCCATTTTTTACTTTTTGGCCAAAAGAGTTTCGCCAGCAATAGTTTTTTGATTTACTTTTACTAAAGGATTATAATTTTCAAAGTAAATATCTGCTCTGCTCCCAAATCTGATCATTCCAATTCTTGAACCTTGCTCCAGATTTGTATCTTTTGATACCTCAGTAACAATTCTTCTTGCTATTAAACCTGCAATTTGCACAACAATAATATCTTCTCCAAGATTATTTTTAATCTTATAATAATTTCTCTCATTATCTTCGCTTGCTTTATCAAATGATGCATTAATAAATTTACCTGGCTTATATAAAATTTCATCAACAATTCCTTTGCAAGGAGATCGATTTACATGACAATCAAAAACATTCATAAAGATACTAATTTTTTGAAATTTCTTTTCCTCTAAACCAAGTTCTTTTGGGCCATTAGTTTCTGTAACTTGCAAAACTAACCCGTCGGCTGGGCTTGTTAAATAATTGTCATCGTTTATTGATATTCGTTCAGGATCTCTAAAAAAATAATAACACCATATAGATAGCACTACTCCTAAAAAACCTAAAAGACTATTTATGAGATATAAAATTAAAGTTATAAATACAAAGATAATTATAAATTTATAACCTTCGTTATGTATTTTTGGAAAAATTGTATTAAGCATAAACCTTTAATTGGTAATTTTAGTGTAATATGTATATAAAATGCAGAAATTCAATTAATAAGATATAGTCATAATATGAGTAAAATTAAGGTAAAAAACCCTGTAGTTGAGCTAGATGGTGATGAAATGACCAGGGTTATTTGGGATTTCATTAAGAATAAATTAATACTTCCATATATTGATTTAGACATAAAATATTATGATCTGGGCATCAAAAGTAGAGATAAAACTTCTGATCAAATAACAATCGACAGCGCTAATGCCATAAAAAAATATGGAGTAGGAATTAAATGTGCAACTATTACTCCTGATGAATCTAGGGTAAAGGAATTTAGTTTAAACAAAATGTGGAGATCGCCTAATGGAACAATCAGAAATATATTAGGTGGTACAGTTTTTAGAGAACCAATTCTTTGTAAAAATATTCCAAAATTAGTACCTAGCTGGACTAATCCAATTTGTATAGGTAGACATGCATTTGGAGATCAATATAGGGCAACAGATTTTAAAGTTCCGGGTAAAGGAAAATTAGAAATAAAATGGGTTTCTGAAGATGGTAAAGATAAGAAAGAATTTGAAGTTTATAACTTTCCTGGTCCAGGAGTTGCTTTGTCAATGTACAATTTAGATCAATCAATTAGAGACTTTGCAAGATCTTGCATGAACTACGGACTGAATAGAAAGTGGCCTGTTTATTTATCTACAAAAAATACTATTTTAAAAAAATACGATGGAAGATTCAAGGACTTGTTTCAAGAAATTTATGAAAAAGAATTTAAAGAAAAATTCATTGAAAGAAAAATAACATACGAACATAGGCTCATAGATGATATGGTGGCTTGTGCTATGAAATGGAATGGAAACTATATTTGGGCATGTAAAAATTATGATGGAGACGTACAATCAGATACTATAGCTCAGGGGTTCGGTTCTCTAGGACTAATGACAAGTGTTTTATTAACACCTGATGGTAAAACTATAGAAGCAGAGGCAGCTCATGGGACTGTAACTAGACATTATAGGCAACACCAGCAAGGTAAAGAAACTTCTACAAACCCAATTGCCTCTATATTCGCATGGGCGAGAGGATTGTATCATAGAGCGAAACTTGACGATAATGAAGATTTAAAAAAATTTATAAAAATACTTGAGAAAGTTTGTATTCAAACAGTAGAGTCAGGTTCAATGACAAAAGACTTGGCGATTCTTATAAGCCCTACATCAAAATATTTAACTACTAATAAATTTTTAGATATAATTGACGGTAATCTTAAAAAAAAATTAAATTAATGACTTTAGCTTTTCAAGGGCTTCATCAATTTTAGAAACATCGTCTCCACCAGCTTGTGCAAAGTCTGGTCTTCCTCCACCACCTTTTCCTCCAATAATCTCGGAACCTTTTTTTGCAAAATCGACAGCATTATATTTTTTAATTAAACCATCTGTAACACCAACTGCTAATCCAATTTTGCTATCTTTATTTGCAAAAATAATTATAACCCCTTCTCCTAAATCTTTTTTTCCTTTATCAACTAATTTTCTTAACTCCTTAGGTGGAAGATCTTGTATGTTTTGAAGTCTAACTTTAGTACCATTAATTGTTTGATCTAAAATAATATTTCTTGTTTTGTCTTGAAGTATCAATCCAACTGATAATTGTTCTAATTGTTTTGTTAGCTCTTTAATAATTTCATTTGAATTTTTTTTATCTAAATTTGGTTTGCCCCCTAGCTTAATTATTCTTTCAGAAAAATCTCTTATAATTTCTTCATTTTTTTGAGTAGAAATATCAGATAATTTTTCTTTATTTTTGAGATAATCATCTAATTGTTTTGCTCTTAAAGCCTCAACTCTTCTTACTCCCGCTGCAATTGATGATTGGCTTACAATTTTAAATTTACCAATATCCGATGTATTTCTTACATGAGTTCCTCCGCATAACTCTGTAGAAAAATATTTGCTTTTTTCGTCTCCCATTGACAAAACTCTTACTTCTTCTCCATATTTCTCACCAAATAATGCTAATGCTCCATTATCAACAGCTTCTTTTGGCGTCATAAGTCTAGTTTTAACATTTGATTTAGTATCGACCATTAAATTAACAAAACTCTCAATTTTATCTATTTCCTCCGGTGTTATTGGTTTCATGTGGCTAAAATCGAACCTTAATCTATCTGCCTCAACTAAAGATCCTTTTTGAGTAACATGTGTTCCTAAAACTCGTCTTAAAGATTCATGTAAAAGATGTGTTGCTGAATGGTATGCCCTTATATTTTCTCGTCTCTCAAAATCAATTTTTAACTCAACACTATCATTAATTTTAATTTCTCCTGAAACTACTTTTCCATAATGTACGAAAAGTTCACCTAATTTTTTCTGTACATCGGAAACTTGGAATAGAAAATTATTTGATACTATTTCACCAATATCACCAACTTGACCTCCTGACTCACCGTAAAAAGGAGTTTGATTTAATATTATCATTCCTTCGTCTCCTGTTTTTAAAGAATCTACTTGCTGATTGTTTTTTAAAAGAGATTTAATAACTCCTTCAGCTTCATCAGTTTCATATCCAAGAAATTCAGTTGCTCCTAATTTATCTCTTATTGCAAACCATATGTCATCTATAGCGCTATCTCCTGAACCTTTCCAATTTTTCTTTGCAAGCTCTTTACTTTTCTTCATTAAATCATCAAATTTTTTATCATCTATCTGAAGGGATTTATTTTTAAGAATATCTTGTGTTAAATCTAATGGAAAACCATAAGTATCATAAAGTTTAAAAGCAACTTCACCTGGAAGAACTTTGTCTATCTTAGTAATTTCTTCATCTAAAATTTTCATACCTCTTTCAAGTAGAACTAAGAATTTTTCCTCTTCCATTTTTAGTGTTTCTTTAATTAAAGCCTCGGCTCTTTTTAGTTCAGGGTAGTTTCCTGACATTTCTTCCATCAATGTTTTAAAGATATTATAAAATATTGGTTCTTCCGATCCAAGTAAATGGGAATGTCTCATTCCCCTTCTCATTATTCTTCTCAGAACGTATCCTCTTCCTTCGTTAGAAGGTAATACTCCCTCAGCAATTAAAAATGAACTAGCCCTTAAATGATCTGCAATAACTCTGAAGCTTGATAAATTAGTTGCGTCTGGTTTTTTTTTTACCGTTTCAGATGTCGCAGAAATAATTTTTTTGAAATGGTCTGTCTCATAATTATCATAAGTGCCTTGCAACAAGGCAGCCACTCTCTCTAGTCCCATCCCTGTATCTACAGATGGTTTTGGTAGATTAATTCTCTTGTCTTTTGAAATCTGTTCAAATTGCATAAAAACTAGATTCCATATTTCAATGTATCTATCCCCGTCCTGTTCTTTTGTACCTGGTAATCCTCCATGTAGCTTATCACCATGATCAAAAAATATTTCTGAACATGGTCCACAAGGCCCTGTTTCTCCCATTGACCAAAAGTTATCTGATGTTGGTATTCTAATTATTCTATCATCACTTAAACCTGCAATTTTTTTCCAAAAATTGAATGCTTCATCATCTTCGCTAAAAACTGTCACATATAGTCGTTTTTTATCGATACCAAAGTCTTTAGTAACTAAATTCCAAGCAAGTTCTATCGCCCTATCTTTAAAATAATCTCCAAAAGAAAAGTTTCCTAACATTTCAAAAAACGTATGATGTCTTGGAGTATAACCTACGTTTTCTAAATCGTTATGCTTTCCACCGGCTCTTACACATTTTTGTGAAGTTGTTGCTCTTTTATAATCTCTTTTTTCTAAACCAGTAAATACATTTTTAAATTGTACCATTCCAGAATTAGCAAACATCAGCGTTGGATCGTTATTCGGAACCAAATTACTCGACTCAACTATCTTATGATCGTTTTTCTCAAAATATTTAAGAAACGAATTTCTTATTTCATTTAATGTTTTGTCAGCCATATGTTTTAAAATACAGCTTTTTTATTTGATGTCTAGATAGCAGTAGGGAAAAAAGGCGCTTTATTTAAGCGCCTTTTTAGATAACTAAAAGTTAATTCTTTTTAGGAAGCGTTTCTTCCTCTGTTGGTTTGGTTTTTTCTTGATCTATTGGATTTCCTTCAATTTTCTTAGATATTAAACCAGCTTTTTCTCTAATTGCCATTTCAATTTCTGCAGCTGCTTTTGGATTCTGTTCTAGAAAAAGTTTTGCATTTTCTTTTCCTTGGCCAATTTTTTCTCCTTTATATGCATACCAAGCGCCTGCTTTTTCTACAATCTCTGCCTTAGCACCTAGATCAATTAGTTCGCCTGTCTTGCTAATACCTTTTCCATACATAAGATCAAATTCAACTACTTTAAAAGGTGGAGCTACTTTATTTTTAACTACTTTTACCCTGGTACTATTTCCAATAATTTGTTCTTTATCCTTGATTGCACCAATTCTTCTTATATCCATTCTTACAGATGAATAAAATTTAAGTGAATTACCACCTGATGTTGTTTCTGGACTTCCAAACATTACACCGATTTTCATTCGAATTTGATTTATAAAAATAACCATTGTATTAGTTCTTGAAATAGAGCCCGTTAATTTTCTCAAGGCTTGAGACATTAGTCTTGCTTGTAAACCAACATGATGGTCACCCATATCACCTTCGATTTCAGCTCTAGGAGTTAAAGCAGCAACTGAATCAACCACTAAGACTGACAATGACCCAGATTTAATTAAAGTATCAGTAATCTCTAGTGCTTGTTCACCTGTGTCTGGTTGCGAAATTAGTAATGAATCAGTGTCTACACCTAATTTTTTAGCATAAACTGGGTCTAATGCATGCTCTGCATCTATAAATGCGCAAGTTCCACCAGCTTTTTGTGCCTCAGCCAAAACTTGCAAAGCCAATGTTGTCTTACCAGAAGACTCTGGTCCATAGATCTCAACAATTCTACCCTTTGGCAACCCACCAATTCCAAGAGCAAGGTCTAAACTTAACGATCCTGTTGAGATTGACTCAACGTCCATAGCTTTTTGTTGACCAAGCTTCATAACTGAACCTTTTCCAAAAGTGTCTGTTATTTGGCTTATTGCAGCGTCTAGCGCTTTATTTTTTTCTTTATTTTCCAATTCTTTATCTTTTGTGGATTTAACCACTTTTAAGTTATTTTTAGTCATTTAGTGCCTCTTTTTTTGTGTTTTTTAACATTCGAATCATATTATTATTCTGTACTACTTTTGTTCTCTTTTGCAATAAAAATATTTTAAAATTTTAAAAAAGCTCAATTTACTTGATATTTAGAAAGGAACTGTTGAGAAGACCTACAGATTTAAGAAGATTATACTGAGATAAAACGTAGTTTCTCTCAGAGTTTGCTAAAGATATTTGGGCATTTAATAAAAGAGTACTAGATTGAATAACATCTAACGTTGATCTTGATCCTCTATCATATTCAGCTGAAATTCCCTCGTTTGCAATTTCTGCTGCTCTAACTTGTGATTTCACAGATGAAAGTAGACTTTTTGAAGATTGCAAATTTGACCAAGCGCTTGCTACATTAGTTTCATTAGTTTTAATGGCGTTATCTAATAATAGTTTTTTTCTATCTAGAAGGTTTTGATTTTTATTTATTGTTGCTCTTTTTTTGCCACCAGAATAAAAAGGCCAACTTAGTGTAGCTTTTATGGTATCTTTTTCTTTTTCATCAATTGTGGCGCTTAAATCTTCTGTATAAGACCTTTCAAGTGATAAGGTTGCAGTAGGTGCAAGATCGGACTTGGCAATTTTAAGGTCTTTTTTCGACTGTTCTAATTCAAATTGTGCAATTTTAATATTAGGATTATTATTTTTTGACAATTCTATAGCCTGAGTCAAGCTTTTTGGAAGTTCCAAAATAATTTCTAAAGGTTTTTGTAAATTTGCATTATCAGAAATTTTTCCAATAACATTTTCATAATTTAATTTCTTAGTTACAACATTGTTTTCAGCTTGAATGAATTGTGCTTGAGCACCGGCAAAAGATGATTCTGATTGGGATAGGTCAGATATTGTAATTTGTCCTCTTTCTAATCTTACTTGGTCAGTTTCAACTTGTCTCTCTAGTAATTTAAAATTTCTAAGATTGTTATTTAAATTTTCATTAGCAAGGATCAAATCTGTAAATGCCTCTGTTGCTTTATATAAAATTTCTTGCTCTTTTTTTAGAAGTTTAGCTTCAGCTAAAATAATTCCTATTTTACTTTTGTCATATTCGGCACTTCTTCCAAAATCAATTAATGTTTGTTCTAGCTTAATTGACTTTGTCAATGGATTTACATCTTCAATAGTAGTGTCTTTTCCAGTTCTATCGGTGATTTCATTAGTATTTTCCTGACTTTTAGATCCAGTAATTGTTGCAGATGGAAGATATTCACTTCTTGAGATTTTTAGTTCTTCTTTTGAAACTTTAATATTTTCTCTTTCAGCATTTAACTCTTTGTTATTGGTATAAGCTTTTAACAAAGCTTCATTTAAAGTTGTACTAAAAGATTTAGTAATACTAAACAATAAAATAAATAAAGTTAAGAATATTTTTTTCATTTTTTTTTATAAAATACTGAATTGATTTGATGATTGCTATTTAAATTCAAAATAATTGATGAATATTTTGGCGCATATTTAAACATATTTTGGGTAATTCTTTGATAAGTTTGCATAAAATTGATTACAGCAGCTTTATTCATAATTTTTGAATTCTTTTTTTGCTTTGATTTAATTAAGAGTTTTTTTTCTTGTTTCAATCTCCATTGTTGTAAAAGTTTAAAATTTTTTGCTTTTAAATAAATTAAGCAATTAATTTGACTAAAAAGGTTTTTATAACTATTTTTTAAATTATTATTTACAAATTTTCTCCAAATCATCATTTTGTCGTTTGTTTTTTCTAAAGAATTCACATTTCTTTTTAATGATTTATTATTTTCTGATTTTGCTCCAACGCACCAACCTTCAAGAATTATTACATCGGGCCTCTTATTGATTGTATACCAAAATTTTTTTGATCTTCTATCATCAATTGATTTATCAAATTTTGGGAGTTTAAGTTTTTTAAATTTTTTATTTTTTAAGTTTTCAAAAAATTTTATCATAATGTTAATATCATGGGTACCTGGTACCCCTCTTGTTAATAACATTGGATGTATTTTTTTTGATAGTGACATTCTATCTTTTCTAGTTTTGTAGAGATCGTCTATAGAAATTTTAAAAACTTTCAGCTTAAAATATTTTGTTAATATAATTTTTAGAATTGAAGATATTGTAGTTTTACCAGTGCCTTGTCCACCTGCAAGTCCAATAAAGTAAGGAGTGGTTTTGCATTTTTTGGATATCCAGCAGGAAACTGGAATTAAATATTTTTTAATCATTATTTCTTTATTTTTGAACTTATCATTTTTTGTTTCTTGAGATTTGATAAATTTTAAACAATCTTTTTTTACTGCCTTGTAACAATAATCATGTAGTTTCATTTTTATTTTTTCTGATCAAGAGGATGGTTTTCTCCATCACTGACTGGTACATTTTTGATTTCAAATGGTCTAACACCTTCAATGCATGCTATATTAACACCGTAAATTCTTGGATCTATTCTTGGTCTGTTGTGAGTATGGATGCCACATATAGAACAAAAATAATGTTTGGCAGTTTTTGTATTGAACTGATAGAGTTTTACAAATTCTTCTCCTTTAATAAGTTTAAAATCATTAGGTCCAAGGACACCAATTATATAACCTTTTTTTTTACAAATAGAACAATTACAACGCAAAACTTTTTCTATTCCTTTTTCTGGAACCTCAACTTCTGCTTCTACAGATCCACAATGACAATTTAACTTTTTTTTCATTTTTTTTCTCTATCTAGTATATGGTTGTTTCCATCATTATTCACTACGTCTAATTTAAAATATTCGTATGGATCAATTTCATCTATGCATCCAACATTAACAGCGTATTCGTTTGGATTGCTTCTTCTTTGGTGGTGAGTATATATTCCACAATTTTTACAAAAATAATGCTTGGCCACTTTTGTGTTAAATTGGTACATAGATAAATTCTCCTCACCTTCCAAGATCTTTAGATTTTTTAAATCTACTGCCGCCATTATTGATCCCTTTTTTTTACAAATTGAACAATTACAACGCTGTAGTTTTCCGAGATCATCTACATTGATTTGTAATTTAACTCTTCTGCAATGACATGATACTTTTTTCATCTAAATTTTTTATATTAATTTTTATTTTTAATTAGTTGATAAACTACTATTGGTTAAAGTTATCCACAAGCACACTAAATCTTGTCTAAATGTTCTCGTTTTGATTCACTTTTGATTCAGTTACAGACTCAAAATACAACCTATTGACTACATTGTATAACTGTTATATTAATTAGAACAAAATAAGAACATTTATGAAGCTAACTATACCTTATTATTTACACAAAGCAGGAGCTGGATTTCCATCTCCAGCAACGGATTATATAGAAGAAGATATAGATCTAAACGTTCATTTAATTAAGAATGTTCCAGCAACTTTCGTGATTAGAGTTCAAGGAAAATCAATGACTAATGTTGGAATTAATGACGGAGATATACTAGTTGTCGACAAAAGTTTAACACCTAAAAATTTCTCGACAGTAATTGCAAATGTTCACGACGAATTAGTTGTCAAAAGCTTTGTTCAAGAAAGAGATAAAAAATTTTTAACCTCAGGCTCTAAAAACTTTGAAGATAGAATTTTAATTAATGAAGAAGAAGATATTTTTATTTGGGGAGTTGTAACTTATGTCATCCACTCAGTATACTAAAAAAATCGCATTAGTTGATTGTAATTCTTTTTATGTTTCTTGTGAAAGATTGTTCAATCCAAAAATAAGAAGAAAACCAGTTGTAGTTTTATCAAACAATGATGGTTGTATTATTTCAAGATCTAATGAAGCAAAAGCTTTAGGTATAAAGATGGGGGAACCTTATTTCAAGGCGAAAGATATTATTATTAAAAATAATGTTCAAGTATTTTCTTCGAATTACTCATTATATGGTGATTTATCAAGAAGGGTTATGAGAACGCTAAAAAGATTTAACTCTGATATAGAAATTTATTCAATTGATGAAGCGTTTATAGATTTATCAAATTTTTCTGATACTGAAGTTGAAGAAGTTGGAAAAGAAATTAGAGATACGGTTTTACAATGGACAGGGATACCAACGAGTATTGGAATAGCAAAAACTAAAACTTTAAGTAAAGTTGCAAATCATATTGCAAAGAAAAAAAAATCTGGTGTTACGAGCTTGGTGGGCATTGAAAATATTGATCCAATTTTAGAAAAAATAGAAATCAATGATATTTGGGGGGTTGGCAAACAGCTGACTAAATTTTACCAAAAAAATGGAATTTATAACGCTAAGCAATTAAAAAATAAATCAAATACATGGATCAAAAAATGCTCAAATGTTTTAAGCTCTAGAACTGCAATGGAACTTAGAGGTATTTCTTGTATCGGTTTAGAAACTACAAGAACAAAAAGGAAAAGTTGTGTTGTATCTCGTTCATTTGGAAAAAGAGTTGAACGTTTTCAAGAACTAAAAGAAGCTGTTGCAAGTTATTGCTTAAATGCATCAGAAAAAATTAGATCTGAGTCTTTAGTTGCAAAAGCAATAACTGTTTTTGTTAGAACTAGCCCTTTTCAAAGAGATTTTGGTTACTATTCAAATTCGAAAACAATTGATTTCCCAATTGCAACAAACAATAGTATTGAAACTGTAAAAGCTGCTGTTTCTATATTAGAAAGTATTTTTAAAAATGGTTACAGGTATCAAAAAGCTGGTGTAATGTTAACGGGGCTATCAAACGAAAATGTGAAGAAAAATTTATTCTCTTGTGAAAAAGATGAAAAAATAAAAAAATTAATGAGATCAATAGATAATACTAATTATCGTTATGGAAGATCTACGCTAAGTGTTGCAAGTGCTGGTGTTTATAAAAAATGGAATATGAGAAGAGAACACTCTTCTAAAATTGATACAGCTGACTTTTATTCAATACCAAAAATAAAAGCTTAAGTATTGCTACTTAAGTTTCATTATTTAATACTCTCTATATTTAAAATATTTGAAAGCGAACTATCAAATTCACTTTTATTTTCTCTACTTGAAATTTTAAAAGTCATAAATAGAAATAAAATTATTAGAATTATTGGAATAAAGGTCGTTATTGATAAATTTGGATAGATTAGAAATAAATAAATTAGTGAAAAAAAAATAGACCTAATGAAAACATTTGTTTTAAAAACTCCAATAATGGAAAACGAATGTATTATTAAATTTTTAAAGCTCATCTGAGAGGGTCCTTCATATCTTACCCCTCTTATTGATGGCACTATTGCTCTGTCATTTTCAATTTTGGTGAGAGCACCTGAAAAACTACTCCACGTAGCTTTTTCATTGACCATTTTTTGAACCGTTGATTTTGGTAAGCATGTATAATTTCCAAATTTTATAGACTTACCGGTGAATGTGAGTGTGAGTACTTTATGAATAAAATAACAAGTTTTAAAAAAAATACTCTCGGATCTTTTTACCCTTTCCCCGACTATAGGTTTGTCGTTATGATAGTTTAAATTTTCAATAAATTGTTTTATTTCCTCTGGTCTATCCTCGCCATCACCGTCCATTGGAATAACATAATCAAAATCCTCATTTTCAAAAATATATTTTAAACCAGCGGCATAGCATCTTGCATGGCCCTTATTTTCCTTCATCGTAATTATTTTTATTGATAATATATTCTCAAGATCAATTTTTATCTCTGGCTTTGGATCAATTGATGCATCATCAATAAGGATAACTGAAAAATCATGTTGCAGATCAGCAATGTTACTGTTTATATTTTTTATAAGCTCCAGCGCTGATTGCCAATCATTGTAAATTGGTATCAAGATTTTTATTTTCATTTTTAACTTACTGAGCTTAAAAACCTAAAAAGTGACGCAAATATTCCATGACCTGAAAGTTCAATGGCACCAATTATTATTACAATTAATGCAATTTTTTTTGTTTTAGCATTCAAAAATTTATCCATTCAATTAATCTATCATAAATTTATTCATATTTCACACATTCTAATTTTTCATTACATAAGTAAATATACTCTTTATCATAAATCCATTTTGGCCTTTCTTTTAAATGATAGGACAAGTTACCAGCAATCCATTCATCGCCTTTTATAAATGCCATTTTGCCTTCTACCTTAATCTGACTTTGATAAAATTTTTTTACTGAATTTGCTACCTCTTTTCCTTGGTAATCAGTTCTTTTATCGATTTGTGTAATTGATACATAAGAATAAATTATGGGTGATAAAAAAAATAAAAATAAAAAACCGTATAAAAACGATTTTATTTTATTTGGATTTATTTGAGATTGAAATAGATAAACAAATAAAACACCAAAAAATAAATAAAAGGGTGTCATCCACATTGTCCGAATTTTCGATCCTGTAACTAAAGATGTCAGAAACATTAAAATGATAGGTAAAATATTTATAAATAATAAAAAAAGTAATTTTTTATCTTTTAAATTAATCTTGAACTTAATTTTTATAACTAACAACCAAATTAAAAAGAAAAATGGAATAAGTATTCCAATTTGCTTAAGTAAAAAAATAACTGGGAATTGAAGATGATTTAAAATACTTGCTTCCTCAAAACCTGTTCTTTTTAATCCATATAAAACTGTTATAAAGTCATTATTTAAAAGCCAAATAAAATGAGGAACCAATAAAATAAGAAAAACTTCAATAGTAATCAAATATTTAAAATCAAACTTTTTATTTTTTTTTAAAAAAATGAGGTAAATAAATAATAAATCTATAGATACTAATAAATAAATAAATAAATATTTTGATAAAAAACCAATAGCTGCAAATAAACCAACTAAAAAACAGTCTAAAAATTTTATCTCCTTAGTATCATAAATTTTCCAAGAATAATAAACAACCAATGACCAAAAGGGCAATTGGCTAACATTTACATTAAATTCTGGTGTGGTAAAATTATAAAAGTATATAGCCTCTAACAATAATACAGAAATAAAGCTTAGTTTTAAATCACCTAAAATTTCAAACGCAAATTTAAATACATAATAAAAAGCAATCACAACAAATATTGAGCTCAATAGATAAAAAGCCCAATCTTGTGCGCCAAATATTTGAAAAAAAACCTCCAAAAAAAAAGCGCTTGCTGGTGGATGTTTATTAAATCCCCAATCTAAATTACTACCCCAAGCAAGTGCCTCAATGGTATCTAGAGGTAAATTGTTGTTTGTTAACGACGGAATCAAAGTCCATATAGTCAAATGAGTTAAAACAAATATGTAAAAAAAATTTCTTAAATTTTTTTTATTTAAGGCCATTTTTATTAGAATATACAAATAATCCTTTCTTGACACCTATTTATTGATGAATATATTCACCCAATTCAAAAATTTGAGTATGGTTAAAATCTCTAAAACATATGTCCCAAAAGCTAATGAAAAATACATGTGTGCTAAACATCTGGTTTTTTTTAAAAAAAAATTATTAGATTGGAAAATAGACCTAAAAAGAACAAGTAATGATGCACTGTTTAATAGTTCTTTAGATGATAATAGTACATCTGCAGATATAGTTGACCAAGCAAGTTCATATACAGAAAAAAATGTTGAAATGAGAGCAATTAACAGACAAATAAAATTGATCTCAAAAATTGACTCTGCATTAAAAAGAATTCAAGATGGAACTTATGGATTCTGCGAAGAGACAGGTGAACCTATTGGGCTTAAGAGATTAATGGCAAGACCAGTTGCAACATTATCTATAGCTGCTCAAGAAAAACACGAAAAAGAGGAAAAAGTTTACGCTGACGACTAAGGTTTTGGAATTTCACCACCTCCCATGAAATTATAACCTTTAATTACAGCTTCCCTATTTGAAATATCTTGATACCAATTACTTAAACTTGAATATTTGATTAAACCAATATCATGCCATTGATGTCTTGCTATCCAAGGCCATGTGGCTATATCTGCAATTGTATATTCTTCACCTGCAAGATATTTTGAAACCGACAATCTATCATTTAAATTTTTGTATAAATCTTTTGTAATTTTAAAATATCTTTCCTCACCATATTTACTTTTGCCCTTATTAAAGCGGTAAAAAGAATGGTATTGTCCAATTAGAGGGCCTACTAAACCCATTTGTGCCATTAGCCATTGATCGATGTTTGTTTTATTTTCTTTTTGATAAAATTTTTCTGTTTTTTCAGCTAAATAAATTAGAATTGCTCCAGATCCAAAGATACTTTTTTTGTTGTCACTATCTTTTATTACTGGAATTTTGCTAAATGGGCTTATTTTTAAAAACTCTTCTTTAAATTGTTCTCCCTTTGAAAGATTGACTTCTATAACCTTATAAGGAAGATTAATTTCCTCAAGCATAATACTTATTTTTTTTCCGTTTGGAGTGTCAGATGCAAATAACTCAATCACTTTTTACACCAAGTCTACTTTTAATTGCTTTTGATGATGTTGTGAACTCAAACCTATATTTTTCATTAGGTCTTGCAAGTTTAAAACATGCTCTTGCTGCTAGTGCACCTTCATGAAATCCGGACAGAATTAATTTAAGTTTACCAGGGTAATTACAAATATCTCCAACAGCGTATATGCCTTTTTGATTTGTCTCAAACTTTTCTGTATCTACTTCTATAGTTTTTTTATTTAAATTAAGGCCCCAATTTACAATAGGCCCAAGTTGCATGATAAGACCAAAAAAACCTAAAACGTAATCAGTTTTTAGGTTTTTAATTTCTTTATTATTATTCTCGATTTCAATCTCTTCAAGATTTTTATCTCCTATTACTGTTTTAAGCTGAAAATTTGTCATCAAATTAATTTTTCCTGATTTAGAAAGCTCTTTTACATTATCAACATTTGCTTGAGCAGCTTTAAACTCTTCTCTTCTATGAATTAGGTTTACTTTAGAGGTCTTTGATAGTTCTAAAGCCCAATCAATTGCACTATCTCCTCCTCCAAAAATAGAAACAGTTTTACCCTCAAATATTTTCTTATCTTTAACTAAATACAGGATAGTTTTGTTTTCAAATTTCTCACATTCTTTAAGAGAAAATTTTCTTGGCTCAAAAGATCCAACGCCTCCCGCAATAATTACATTTGGGGTTTCGAATTCTGTGCCTTTGTTAGTTTTGACCTTCCATTTATCATTATCTTTTTTTAATTCATCTACCCTTTCATCCAAGTGAAATTTGATATTGAAAGGTTTTAATTGAATGAGTAAATTTTTTGTTAGTTCTTCTCCAGTACATTTGGGTATTGCAGGAATATCGTATATAGGTTTATCCGGATAAAGTTCTATACACTGTCCACCTGCTTTACCAAGATTATCAACGATCTCACATTCTAATCCTATTA
>CAZBRW010000004.1:0-28990 GCA_964494555.1 uncultured Candidatus Pelagibacter sp.
TCAGCCATTCTAATTGGATTATGAAAAGTAATTACATTGCAAGCCTGACCTATTCTAATATTTTCTGTTCTAGCCGCAGCATCAACCCCCATCATTAACGGGTTCGTTAAAGATTCCATTCCTTCGTGGTTAAAATGATGTTCAGTATACCAAATTGAATTCCATTTGCTTTGATCACAAAATTCAGTGATTTGTCTAGTTTCGTCTAAAAGTTGATGATATGGTTTATGAGTCCAATTGGTAGTGTTACAAAAATAACCAAATTTCATTAAAGCCTCCTTTAAAAATTAATTTAAAGACGACCGATCCCACTTTCGTACTTAAGAATTTACGACGAGTTATGTATCGCTTTATATGAATATATTATTATTGTTATCTTTGATATTCAATAAATTTTTTAAGGGAATCATTAAGAAATTTTTCGTAATTTAAAGGCTTATTATTTAGTCTAGTTTTATTTAAAAAAGCTTTATTCATTTTAAAATCGTATGATGGCTCAAAAAAGAATGGTATAGACATTCTTTCAGATCTGTTCCACAAAACTCTATGATTTGTAGCTTTATATTTTCCTTTAGTTAAATATTCGAGGGCTCTTCCAGTATTTACTATTAAAGCATTTTTGTTGAAAGGAACATTATACCACTTTTTATTCTTTCTATTTTGTACTTGTAATCCACCTTTTTTATCTTGATAAAGTATCGTAAATATTCCACTGTCTACGTGTGTTTCGCAGCCGAGAGCTACACCGTCTTGTTTTGAAATTTCAATTGGTTTTGACTGATTACTATAATAATTAAACCTAAGTGTACTTAAAGTTTTTAATCTTGAAAAAGCTTCTTTTGTAATTTTAGTATCTTTTCTATGCAATTTAACAATTCCTTTAAATAAGCATTCACCAAGAGAAAAAATTTTATCAAAATAATTTGATAGTATTTTTATTGATTTTTTATCGAGATTTTTTTTTAAATCTAAGTGTTCTATATATTTATTTTTAATTTTAAGAGCATATTTTCTTGAAACTTTAAGATCTCCTATATCCAAGCCCTCTTTTCCATTAACATCATTAGGAAAATAACCTCTATATTTATTTTTATTTTTAACATTCCATTTATTTGGGGATAATTTAATTTTATTTTTTTTTGGCAATGTAAAAAATTTTTTTCCAACAAAACAAGTATTTTCTATATTATTTTTACTTATTCCGTGTCCAGTAATTTGAAAGAAACCAACTTTTTTACATGCTATTTCTATTTTTTTAATTGTTTTTAATGAATTTTTAGACTTAAAGTTGCAATCGAGTAAAGAAGAAATATTAATCGTAGGTATAAAATTTTTACTCATCTGGTTGGGGTGTCAGTCGCAATCATTTGGTCTCTCACTTTTTCTCGAATATAGATATATATACCTGCTCCAATAATTAATGCGACTCCAAAAAATGTTCTTGTAGTAGGAATATTTTGAAATAATAAATATCCTGCAATCATCGACCATAATATTAATGAATATTCAAAAAGAGATACTACAGATGGTGATGCAACACTGTATGCAGAGAATACACAATAAAAAGAAACAGCAGCAACAATTCCCATTACGACAATATACGGATAAGCATATGAAGGATTTGTAAACCACTCCCTTAAAATAAATTGCATCGTAGGATCAGAATAATTGTTGAACTGACCATTTCCTGTAAACAAAAATATAAAAACACTAATTATTGAAGCTCCTACGTACAGATGAAGCATTTGTGAATAAACGTTATCTTTATCTGAAGTGATCTTTGTAATTGTCATAGAAGAAGCATAACACAATGCACATGCTACAGGCGCTAAGTCAAAATAATTGAAATCACTAAAATTAGGATTAAGCACAATATAGACACCTATGAAACCCACAAATATTGCTGACCATCTTCTAATACCAATTTTTTCTTTTAAAAATAATTTTGCAAGTATGGACATAAAAAAAGGACTAGAAAAAAAAAGTGCATTAGCCATTGCTAGCGACATAAAAGTTAAAGAAATATAAAAAAAACTAAATCCAAAAAAAAATAATATTACTCTGAGAGGAGTTAATACAGGGTAGTAAGTTTTGAATATAATTTTTTTTTTTGTTATTATTAAGAAGGTTAATAATAATATTGCAGCTATTACTGTTCTAAGAAGATACAATTCATAAAGTGATGTATCTTGATGAACATATTTTATTAAGGCATCCTGTACAGAAAAAAAAGCCATTCCAAAAAGAACTAAAATTATTCCTTTGGGATTATTATCTTTTCTAATCATTTATTTAAAATTAAATCGGATGCTTTTTCTGCAATCATTATAACAGGAGCATTCAAATTCCCACTTGTAATTTCAGGCATAACAGAGGCATCAACTACTCTTAGATTATCTATTCCATGCACTTTTAATTTTTCATCGACAACAGCCATATTATCATTACCCATTTTTGCGGTGCATGAAGGATGATATGCTGTTTCAGCTTTAGATCTTATATATTCCTCAATTAATTCGTCAGATTGAGCAGTCTCTCCAGGACCAATTTCTTTTCCCGCATAAGAACTCATGGAATTTTGTGATAATATATTTCTTGCTATACGAACGCATTCAACAGTTTGCTTCATATCATCTTTATTTTCTAAATAATTAAATATAATTTTTGGTGAGCTCAGTGGATCAGAATTTCTTAAAGTTACAGAACCTCTGCTTTTGGGATGATTTGGACTAGCATGTAATTGGAAACCGTGACGATCTGGGTCAACTAATCCATGATCAATTACAAATGATGGAAAAAAATGGAATTGAATATTTGGAAATTTCTGGTCTGATGAGGATTTACAAAATCCTCCTGCTTCTAAAAAAGAATGTGAACATGGACCTGTTTTCGAGAGAAACCATTGTAAGCCTACTCGAATCATATTGATCTTATTAATATATGAATACAGCGTATCAGGAGTTTTGCATTCTTGTTGAATGTATGTTTCCAAATGATCCTGAAGATTCTGACCAACGCCTTCTAAATTTTTAAGAACTTTAATACCATTTTCTTTAAGTTGTTTTTGTGGACCTATTCCTGACAACATTAATAGTTGTGGTGAATTAATTGCACCGCTACTTAAAATTATCTCATTACTCGAATAAATTTTTTGAATTTTATCTTTTATTTTTACTTCAACTCCAATTGCTTTAGCTCCATCAAATAAAATTTTTTCTACAAATGACTGAGTAAATATTTTTAAGTTCTCTCTATTTTTAACAGGATTAAGATAGTACCTTGATACACTAGCCCTTTGGCCTTTATGAATAGTAACATCATACATACCAAAACCTTCTTGGATCTTTCCATTCATATCTTGATTTTTTTTGTATCCAGCCTCAATTGCAGAATCTATGAATGCTTTAAATAAAGGGTTTTTATTTTTTGATTGATTTATTGGAAGTATACCATTTCCACCTCTAAACTCGTTTTCTCCCCCTGACCAGGTCTCAATTTTTTTGAAAAAAGGTAAAACTTTATCATATGACCAATCTTTAAGTCCGAATTCTGCCCATCTTTGATAATCGTTAGGATTTCCTCTAACGTAAACCATTCCATTATGACCAGAACATCCTCCAATCATTTTTCCCCTAGGACAAAATATTTTTCTATTATTTAAATGAGGCTCTGGTTCAGAATAGTATTTATAATTATATTTAGGATCGTGCATTGTATATAGAATTGCAAGCGGCATGTTAACTTTCCAAATATCACTCGGTCGACCGGCTTCAATTAAAGCAACTTTTTTATTGCTTTTAGCTGAAAGTCTGTTTGCTAGAACACATCCTGCGGAACCTCCGCCAATAATTATATAATCAAAATGCATGGAAGTTTAATTTGGCTGATCACCTTCAATTGCAATTCTATCCATAACTCTTTCATGACCTAAACCTCTTCCAGGAAAAAAATCCGTTAGACCTTGATGCAAAGTACTTCTATTATCCCATATCGCCACTGCATTTTCAGTCCATTTAAATCTACATGTAAAATCTAATCTTTGTTGGTGTATAAAAATTCGATTTAAGATATCATCACTCTCACTTTTCTCTAAGTCTATTATTTTTTTTGTATACATAGAATTTACATATAATATTTTATTACCTGTTTCTGGGTGAGTTCTAACAATAGGGTGTTTGTTTGAATATTCATCTAGATTACCATTGCCTTCCATTTCTTGGTATTTTTCAACAAAAGCTGCAGCACCTAAGGAACTATGAATTGCTCTCTTATTATTTATTACTTTTTTAATTTTTTCATCAAGTGTCTCATATGCGATTTCCATATTTGAAAACATAGTGTCCCCACCCACTGGTGGAACTTTTACAGATCTTAAAATAATAACTTTGGTTGGTTTCACATTATAACTAACATCTGTATGCCACGTTTCTCCCCATTGATGTTTTTCATTCGGACCTTTTATAATTCTTATTATTTCTGGGTATTCATCTCTACCTTTAACATAGATATGTCTTTCTAGCGGTCCAAAAAATTTTGCAAGATTAATTTGTTCTTCCGGTAAAATATTTTGATCCCTAAAAAATAGTACTTTATGCTCAAGCAATAACTTATTTATTTGATTACAGTTTTTTTCAGAGGAATCTTTTAAATCTATTCCACTTATCTCAGCACCAAGAGCTCCAGAAATTAAATTTGTTTGCATATTTATTTCTTAAGTTTATCATAAAATTTCAAATTATCTGAGTTAAAATTTGATCTATTCTTTTCTATAAAATCATTCATAATTTTTAATTTTTCACTTTCAAATTCTGCAACTTTTCTTTCTCTTAAATCTACATATAATGATAATGTTTCGTAAGTTGCGGCAACAAATTTTTTTTCACTATGCACCATCTCTAGTTTATACAAAATTCTTTTTTTATCATGATCACAATTTATCAGATTAATATCTACCTCATCTCCTTCTTTTACTTCTTGCTTATAAGCTATATTTGACTCTACAACCATAGTACTTTTTTTAGTTGTCTTAGCTGACTCTTCTCCCATATTAAAATTTGTTAGCAAAACTTCAGATCCGTGTTGATCAAAAATTAAAATATAATAAGCAACATTCATGTGACCGTTGTAGTCTACCCAGTCATTAATAATTTTAGTTTTTGTTAAAAAAACACCCATATTAATTTTTGTAATCTGGATCTTCTTTATCTAAAATAACTCTAATTTGATCTAGGTGTGCTCTTGCTAGATCGCTCGGATATGTTGCCCATTCTTGTGCTGTCTTTTCAGCAACTTCATGTGATGCAATATTCAACTCTTTATTTGTTGAAAGTGCTGTTAGATAAGTTTCAGCAGATTTTTCGAAATAATATAATGCATCAAATCCGTCAGAAACTGTTTCACCAGTTGTCATAATTCCATGGTTTGCCATTAACATATGCTTTTTATTTCCTAAAGCTGTTGCCATTTTTTTTGACTCTTCTTCGAATCCCATTCCACCGTATTCGTTATAAACAGAAACTCTATTATAAAATCTCATAGTATTTTGATCTATCGGAGGCAAGGTTGGATCTTTTAAAGTTGATAAAGCTGTTGCGTACTTTGAGTGTACATGGAATATACATTTTGCGTGAGGTACTTTATTATGAATAGTACCGTGGATATTTATTGCAGTAGAATCAACTAAGTCTGGTTTTTTTTTTAATTCATTAATATTATCTTTAGTAACTAAAATTAAATCACTTGCTTTCATTTGGCTAAAATGAACTCCGGACCTATTTACATAAAAATCTGTAGTTGAGCCTGGAATACATGCGCTAAAATGATTAGCAACCGCCTCACTCATGTTTAATTTTGCTGCCCATCTAAAAGTTGCGGCTAAATCTTTTTGTAATTCTGTTATTTCCATTTTTAGTAATATGAATTATATTTCAATTATAAATTATGAACAATAAAGTTTTCATCTCTTGTGCTGTGACAGGATCTGGCGATACAGCTAGTAAACACCCTGATTTACCCAAAACACCAGAACAAATAGCTAAAGCATCAATCGAAGCGGCTAAAGCCGGAGCTGCAATAGCCCATATACATGTTAGAGAAGAAGATGGAACCCCAAGTAGAAGACTAGAATTATACAAGGAAGTAGTTGATAGAGTACGTTCAAGTGATACTGACGTAATAATAAATCTCACCACCGGAATGGGGGGAGATCTAGACATTGGAGAAGAGAGTCCACTTCAATTTGGTCCGTTAACTGACATGGCAAACATTATGGAAAGAATTGCTAATGCAGAGCAATTTCTGCCTGAAATTTGTACCCTTGATTGTGGAACTTTAAATTTTGGAGATGGATCAGTAATTACAATTAATACTCCAAGAGACTTAAGAAAAGCTGCAAAAAAACTCCAAGAAATTAAAGTCAAACCAGAAATTGAGGCTTTCGACTTAGGAAATATGTGGTTTGGTGCTCAACTACATAATGAAGGCTTGTTAGATGATCCACCAATGTTTCAAATGTGTTTGGGGATTCCTTGGGGTGCACCAGCCACTCCTCTTGCAATGCAAGCAATGAAAGACATTATGCCTAAAGAAGCAGTATGGTCTGGTTTTGCAATTTCGAAAAATGAAATGCCATTTGTAGCACAGACAGTTGTAATGGGAGGAAATCCAAGAGTAGGTCTTGAAGATAATTTATATCTCTCAAAAGGAAAGCTGGCAACTAACGCACAGTTAGTAGAAAAGGCGGTAAGAATTATAAATGATTTAGGAGTTTCAACAATGACACCAGCTGAAACAAGAGAAAAACTTAAACTTGTAAAACATAAGTAAATTATGAACAGGGCAGTCATTGCAGGTTATTCTAGGTCACCATTTACTCCAGCAAAAAAAGGTGAATTGATTGATGTAAAACCTAATAAATTATTATCAGCAGTAATTAAAAATCTAATTTTAAAATCAAAAGTAAATCCCTCAGATATTGAAGACGTTATAATTGGATGTGCATTTCCAGAAGGCGAACAGGGATTTAATATAGGTAAAATCGTAACATTCCTGAGTGACATGGATATAAAGACCTCTGGCATGACAGTAAATAGATGGTGTGGGTCATCAATGGAAGCAATTCACATAGCAGCAGGAAAGATTGCGCTCGGTTCAGGAAAAGTTTTTATTTGTGGTGGAGTTGAAAGTATGTCCAGAGTTACTGCTGGATTTAATCCTATGCCTTTTCCAAAATTAGATGAGGAAAATCCAAATGTATATTTTTCAATGGGAATAACAGCAGAAAATGTTGCTAAAAAATACAATCTCAGCAGAAACGAACAACAGGAATTTTCAATATTTAGTCACGAGAAAGCAGCAAAAGCTCAGAGTAATGGAAATTTTGAAAACGAAATTACAAAAATAAATAATTGTTTCAAAGACGGTGGAATTAGATCTGATACAAGTCAAAAGGTTTTAGATGGTTTAAAGCTTGCTTTCGATCAAGAAGGAACGATTACAGCTGGAACGTCTTCGCCATTAACAGATGGAGCTGCTACAACTTTAATTTGTGAAGAAAAATATGCAAAAGATAATAATTTAGATATTTTGGCGAGAATTGTATCTACTTCTGTTCAAGGATGCTCACATGAATTTATGGGACTTGGACCTATAGGTGCAACGCAGAAAGCTCTGAAAAGAGCAAATCTTTCAATAAAAGATATAGATATCGTGGAACTAAACGAGGCATTTGCCTCACAATCGTTAGCCTGTATAAAAGATCTAGGAATAGAAAAAAAAAAGATTAACTTAGACGGCGGTGCATTGGCATTAGGTCATCCTTTAGGCGCAACAGGAGCAAGAATTACAGGAAAAGCTGCACAATTACTTAGAAGAGAAAACAAAAAATATGGACTTTCTACCCAATGTATTGGCTTAGGTATGGGAATTTCAACTATTATTGAGACAGTGAATTAATTTTTAATTTTTTGAAAGAGATTTTTGTAATTCTTTATTTGTTATATATCCTTTTAAATTTCCTTTTTTATCAACTACTTCGCAATTTGAATTATTGCAAACTACTTGTGGCAAAAATTCTTCTATGAACTGATCTTCTAGAACTTTAATTAAATGATTTTTGTCTATACCATTTGTGTCAGTCACAGGTTTCATAATTGTTTTTGCTTTAAGTACCTTTGCTCTGTTTACATCTTTAACAAAAGCTTCAACGTAATCATCAGCGGGTTTCATTATAATGTCAACTGGGGTTCCAACCTGTACTAATTTACCAGCGTTTAATATACCTATATGATCTCCTAATCTTAAAGATTCATCAAGGTCGTGTGTTATAAAAACTATAGTTTTTTTCAATTCTGATTGTAAATCTATCAATTGTTTTTGCATATCACTTCTAATCAGTGGGTCTAGTGCTGAAAAAGCTTCATCCATTAACATTATGTCAGTATTAGTCGCAAGTGCTCTTGCAAGACCGACCCTTTGTTGCATTCCTCCTGATAGTTGGCTTGGGTATTGATTTTCAAAACCATTTAGTCCAACAGCATCAATTTTTTCCATTGCAGATTTATTTCTTTTTTCTATTTCAATACCTTGCATCTCTAGTCCATAACCAACATTTTGAATTACAGTTTTATGAGGAAATAAACCAAACCTTTGAAAAACCATACTCATTTTATGTCTTCTAAATTCTATTAATTGTTTTTGATCCAACGACATAACATTTGTGCCTTCAATTAAAACTTCACCGTCAGTAGGGTCAATTAATCTATTAAGGTGTCTTATCAAAGTAGATTTTCCCGATCCAGATAAACCCATACATACAAATGTTTCGCCTTCTTCAATTTTTAATGAAACGTTATCCAATCCAACAGTATGACCTGTTTTTTCTAAAACCTCCTCTTTATTCGCACCATCTTTTACCATTGGTAAAATAGATTTTGGATTATTCCCAAATATTTTATAAACGTTATTTATTTCTATTTTAGACATTTTTTATATATATTTTTAGCAGGTGAGGGAAGTTCTTGCAAATTAATCTAATTTTAATATATATCGAAATAATGAGCGAAATTTCAAAAGTAGTGAAAAACAACACTTACTTAAAAATATTATGGGACGATGGAGAGGAAAGTAAGTTTAATTATCTTTGGTTAAGAGATAATTGTCCAACTGCACATGACAAGAATTCAAATCATAGAATGTTTAATATTTTAAATGTATCTAAAAATATTAATGCAAAAAATTATAATATTAACAAAAACGGTAAACTAGAAATTGAATGGAGCGAAGGTAACCACAAGAGTTTCTATGATATAAAGTGGTTAAGGGAAAATTGTTACACTATAAAAAATAAAAAAAAATACATCTCACCATATCAATTATGGGACAATACTTTACAAAATGATATAAAAAGTATCAGCATAGATCATGATGAGATAATTTCATCTGATGATGGTCTTATTAAATGGTTAGAGCTTTTACATCATAAAGGGATCGCAATTGTTAAGAATAGTCCAATAGAAAAAGAATCTGCATTTCCAGTTTTAAACAGAATAAGCCATACTAGAGAAACATTTTTCAAAACACCATTTGAGGTTATTAATATTCCAAAACCAAATAATTCTGCGTATACAGCTCATGCATTAAGAAATCACATGGATTTACCCTGGTTCGAAAATCCACCAGGATATCAATTTTTACATTGTTTGATAAATTCTGCTAAAGGTGGAGACTCGTCTGCAGTAGATGCTTTTGCTGTTGCACACTATATAAAAAATAACCACAAAGAGGAATTTGATACTTTAGTTAATGTTCCGTTTAAATTTAGAGATAAAGATTATACCCAACAATCTCACAGAGGTTTTTATGCTCCAGCCATAAGTTTAACAAAAGATGATGACTTTAATGATGTAAGATTTAGCATTGCCACTATGGATACACTAGATTGTCACCCAGATATTATGGAAAAAGTATATAGTGCACACTATTTATTTGGAAAGCTGCTACATGACCATAAATTCCAAATAAATTTTAGATTAGAGCCTGGCGATATTTACTCATTTAATAATAGACGAGTTTTACACGGTCGAACTGAATATGATCCGAATTCAGGACATAGACATCTGCAAGGATATTACATAGATAGAGACGAAATAATCGGAAGGTTGAATTACCTTAAAAATGTTCAATTATAAATTTTCAACGATTAAATTATTTTCTTTAGAATACCTTAAAAAATCTATCTTTTTTTTAATAGTATAGAAGAATTTTTTTTTTTTTATTTTTTGGATTTTTTTACTATTTAAAAATTTTTTATCGAGGACTAAGTATTTTATTTTATTATTATTAGATTTTTTAGTAATTTTCTCAATATTTGATTTATCAGAAAAAGATAAACCCAAATTAAGATCAGATCTTATTTTCAACAAATTATAAATATTTTGTTCCTTGAATGAGACAAAAATACAATATTTAAACTTAATAGTTTCTTTTATTAATTCTTTTAATATTTTTCTATTTAATAAAGGTTTAATTTCTATCATTATAGGATATTTATTTTTAGATGCTTCAAGCAAATCTTTAAGTAAAGGAATTTTTATTTTATCATTTGTAATTTTTTGTAAATTTTCATAATCAATATTTTTTATACTTCGATTAATTTTAAAAGTTCTATTTAGAGTAAAATCATGAAAACAAACAAACTTTCTATCTTTAGTTATATGAATATCTGTCTCAACGCCGTAATTTTTTTTAAATGAGGCTTTAAATGATTTGAGGCAATTTTCTTTAAATTTTTTATTTAAAATTCCTCTATGAATTAAGTGCATAATAAAAAGGGCCCTGTTTTAAAAACAAAGCCCTTTTAGATTTTTAATTTAAATTATTAATTTGGAAGCCAACTTTTCCATTTACCTGGATTATTGTCTAACCACTCATTAACAACTTCTTTAACATCTCTTTTTTTAATATCAACTTCAACTAACATTTTTGCTTGGTCGATATTTTGTAAAGACATTTTTTCGAAGAATGCTTTAGCATCAGCGTGCTCTGATTTTGCAAATACTGCTGGATTACCATAATTCATTGTATAATCCTTTGCCCAACCAGTTGCTGGCCAACCTTTAGTTCCACAATCTTTCCAGTTACCTGCTTCAGTAAAAGTATCAGGATCGCAAACTTTATGTTCTGGAAGTTGAACTCCTACCATGTCAAATTCCCCAAAAAACCAGTGAGGTGACCATAGATATAACATAAACGGTTCTTTTCTCATGTAAGCAGCTTTTGCTTCTGCAATAGCAGCAGCTTCTGTACCAAGTTCATCTGCTTGAAAATCAATACCTAAAAGATCAAGTCTTTTTTGGTCATGACAGTTCCAACCAGCAACTGGGCATGCAATTAATCTACCTCTTTTTCCAGTCTCGATAGTTGCAAATTTTGCTTTATGTTTGTTTAAATCCTTCCAAGTTTTGATACCAAACTCTTCAGCTGCGTATCTTGGAATCCAATAGTCAGATAATCCAATTATTCCAGAAGTACCTAAAAGGTCCACACTTCCATTACCACTGTAAGATCCAACTACTTTACCTTCATAAATAAGGTCTTCGTTTAACATAACAGAGTCTGCTTCAGCATAACTTGGCCAGCTTTCACAAGCAAAATCAATTTCTCCTGCTGCAATTGCTTCCCATAAACCAGTTCCTGATGGAAATACTGTTTGTTTAACTTTGTATCCCATTTCTCTTTCAAGAATTGCTACAGCAACTTCGCAAGTAATTATACCACCTGTCCAGTCTGCAATAGCAGCGTGTAATCTTTTTGCAGCATTTGCTGTTCCAAAACTACCCACTAGTAGCACTAATGATAAAAATAGTGCTGATATTGTTTTTGTTAATTTCATTTTTTTCCCTCCAATGAATTTTTTTAAAAAGTTATTTTAGATCGAAAGTTATATAAATGTAAACCCCCACAAAAAACCCTTATTTCTTAATAAATTGTTATCTTTACAAGCCTAATGCGTGCCTTTGCTTTTTAGTCCATGCAAGAGTAATTCTATCTATTATAATTGCTAGTAGAACAATACCTATACCTGCTGCAAGTCCTCTCCCAGTGTCAGATCTTGCTAATCCGTTAAATACTTCCAAACCTAATCCTTTACCACCAATGAGTGGTGTAACTATCTGCATAGCGAAAGCCATTATAACTGTCTGATTAAATCCAATTACCAAACTTGGAATTGCAAGAGGAAATTTTACTTTATTTAGAGTTTGAAGAAGAGTTCCACCAAATGATCTTGATACTTCAGAATAAGTTCCTGATACTTGTGTTAAACCTAATGATGTAAGTCTAATTATTGGAGGAATAGAATAAATAACAGTTGCTAAAACTGCAGAAACAATACCTCCACCAAAAAACATTAGAACAGGAATTAAATAACAAAAGTAAGGTAGAGTTTGCATTGCATCTAGAACTACATTTTGTATATTTCTAAATCTCTCATTATAAGAGGCTATAACTCCAAGAGGTACTCCAATCACAAAACATAAAGCAACTGAAACCAAAACAGATGACAAAGTTATCATTGAGTGAGACCAGATCCCGCAAGCCCCTATAAATGAGAGTAAAAAGGCAGTTATAAAAGCAAATTTTATTCCAACGGTTATGTATCCTAAAGCCACAAATACACCCATTGTATACCACCAAGGTATATGAGTTAGAAAAATATCTAATGGACGCAGTAAATTAAGATAAACAAATGCCCTTAAACCTTTAGTGAAAGCAATGAAACCAGGATTGATAGTTAAACTCTCTACAGCGTTTGTGATTGGTTGCCTAATAGACAGTCTCCACTCTTCTGGAAACGAACCAAAATTTACAAAGTAAGTATCAACCAAGGTTATTAAGAAGAAAACTATAAAGGATGGAATAATATAATATCTTTTACTTATAAATTCTCCAATATTCGCTCCAGTCGATTTATTTAAAATTGAAAAAAATAATTTAAAAAAGTAAGCAAATATATTTGTTGTAAATTTACAAATATATTTAATAATATTATTTGAAATAATTAATGGTTTTTCCACAATTCTTGCTAATCCATATTTGGACCATCCCTGAGGCAACAAGTAGAATTTTTGTACATCAGATGGCAACCTTTCTTCTGTTTTACTAAATGCCATACTAAATCTATCAAACATTATGGCCATAAATAAAATACAAAGACCGCCTTCCATAGCCCACCCAACGTCTAATCGTCTGATTGCGAGCCAAACTTGGCCTCCAATTCCTTCTGCTCCAATAAAACAAGCCAGAACTACAAGTGCTAAAGCCATCATTATAACCTGATTAATACCCATCATTATACTAGGTAAGGACAGTGGGATTTTTATTTTAAATAAAAGCTGCAATTTATTTGAACCAAAAGCAGTTGCACTTTCTATTGTTTGTGCTGGCACTTGTCTTATTCCTGTGTTCGTTAATCTTATAATTGGAGGCATACCATAAATCATAGTTGCCAATATTGCTGGAGCGCCACCGATACCAAAAAAGAACAATGCAGGAAATAGATAAACAAAAGCAGGCATTACTTGCATTGTATCTAAAACTGGTTTCATAAAATTCTCAAACCTATCACTTTGAGAACACAAGACTCCCAATATAAACCCAACAATCACACAAAGTAAAACTGATAAACCCATCAAAGCAACGGTCTGAAGTGAAGGCTCCCACATTTTAGTTGCACCCCAAAAATAAACTACAAATAACGAGTAAAGTCCTAATCTTAAACCACCCGCAATCAAACAGGGCAAGAAAAAGATTGCAGCAATTAGAGGCCAAGGAGACTCTAGTAAAAAATCTTCAACAAAATAATAACAGGCTTTAATATATCCAGCTATAATTTTAGTCATCCATCTGTAGTTTTTTTTTAAAAAATCCTCTCCTTCGTTTACCCACGCAGTAAAAGTGAACTCATCAGTTACAAATTTAGGAAATTTTGACGGACCTTCATTTTGAGAAGATAGCCATAAAGCTACTAAAAACACTGCGGCAATAATTGAATATGTAATTATATTTTTTGACTGGTTTGATTTTCCTACAATTTCAGCACTACTAGACATTTTTAAAAACAAAAATAGAATAATTAAATTTACTTTTAAAGTAAAATATTGTGTATTTTAAAAAATAATAAATAAATTGATGAATAAAGACCAAAAAATCACATGTTCAAACATTTGGAAGTTATTTGGTCCAGACGAAAAAAGAATAATAAAAGAGCTGGATAAAAGTCTATCAATAAAAGAAGTTCAAGAAAAAACAGGTCATGTAGTTGCTGTAAAGGATGTAAGTTTCTCTATTCAAAAAGGTGAAACATTCGTAGTAATGGGCTTATCAGGAAGTGGAAAATCAACTTTAGTAAGGTGCATTTCAAGACTAATAGAACCCACATCAGGAACAGTAAAAATGGACGATGTTGATGTTACTAAAATGAGCTCAAAAGATTTACTTGAACTTAGAAGAAATAAAATGAGCATGGTATTCCAACATTTTGGTCTTTTTCCACATAGAACAGTATTAGAAAATATTGGATATGGTTTAGAAGTTAGAGGAACAAAAAAAGATATAAGGTTAGAAAAATCAATGGAAGTTTTGAAAATGGTTGGATTAGAAGGGTGGCACAACAACTACCCTCGTGAACTTTCAGGCGGTATGCAACAAAGAGTAGGTCTAGCAAGAGCACTAGCTGTTGACCCTGAAATATTGATTTTTGATGAACCATTTTCTGCTCTCGATCCACTTATTAGAAGAGAGATGCAAGATGAATTGTTAAAAATTCAAGAAAAACTTCAACGAACAATGGTTTTCATTACTCATGATTTTTTAGAAGCAATAAAGATGGGTGACCACATTGCAATTATGAAAGATGGAGAAGTATCTCAAGTAGGAACGCCAGAAGAGATAGTTGCAAATCCAAAAGATCAATATGTAAAAGATTTTTGTGAAGACGTTCCAAAATATAAAGTATTAAGCGCAGGTAAGGTTATGAGAAAAGATTGTTGCAATGAAGTAAAAGAATCTTTTAAAAATAAATCTGATTGTATTCTTGATAATTTAAAAATAGAAACTTTAATCGATAAGCTTGTTGATTCTGACAAAATATATCCCGTTATATGTTCTGAAACCGGTGATTTATTAGGAGAGATAGATAGATCTATTGTAATGAGATCAATGAAATCAAAAGTTTAATAAAATTTCTTACTAGTTTTATAATTTTTTTTCTTAATATTGTCCCTCCATATAATAATCATTCCAGCGAAAAATATTACCAAAACACCAGGAAATAATTGTGACCAAGGAGCTTCATTAAAAAATACCCAACCTAAAATAAAAGATGAAGGAATTCCAAAATATTCAAATGATGCAATCTTACTTGCTGAAATTAAACGATATGCATAAATAAAAAGAATTGCTGCAGTTCCTCCAAGAATACCTGTCATAGTCATTAAAAGAAAGTGATTTAAAGACTCGATATTTGAATGACCTATTGTAAAAAAAAATAAAATTAAACTTCCTATTACATTAGATATTAAAGTATATAATTGAATCTTAGCAGTTGAATGTCCTTTGGGTATAAACTTTAGAATAATTACTGAAACAGCCCAAGCCATAGCTGTAAGTATTGGAAAAATTGAATAAAAATTAAAAATATCACTTGTTGGCTTCATAATCATCACCACACCAATAAAACCTATTATCACTGCAGACCACCTATAGATACCTACTTTGTCTTTTATAAATATTATAGAAAGCATAACTATAAAAAATGGAGATGAAAAAGTTAAAGTCATAGCAGTTGCAAACTCTAAATTAACAACTGAAATAAATATAAAAACATTCATTGCTAAAAAGCTTAAACCTCTTAGAGCGCTCAATATTAAAAATTTATTGTCAATTTTTTTAAAAACTGAAAAATATTCTTTGGTAAATAAAAGCAGCAAAAACAAAGGAATTATTGCAGCTATATTCCTAAAAACAGTTAATTGGACTATTGAATATTGATCACCTAAAAATTTAATTATAACCATGTATGTATCAACGCATAGTATTGCTAAGAGCATTGTCGCAACCGCCAAATATGTATTTTTAATATCGTTGCTTTCTTGAGAAATTTTCATTTATATTTTTTTTTTAAAACTGTATAAATGATAGAAAAAAAATGCAAAACTTTAAATTAAACGAAAAAGATATACTAACCAATCAAGATTGGACGTTTCCAACAAATATCGCATATGGACCTGGTCGACTCAAAGAAATAGGTAATATTTGTAATAATTTAGATATAAAAAATCCTTTAATAGTTACTGATAAAGGAAGTCCTAAATTACCATTTATTATAAATTTACAAAGTTATTTAACTAGCGCAAATGTAAAATCAGATTTATTTTTTGATATTTCACCAAATCCCCGGGAAGATGAAGTATCAGTTGGCTGCAAAAAATATAAAGATGGAAATCATGACTCGATCATAGCAATTGGTGGAGGTAGCGCAATGGATGGTGGTAAATTAATATGTCTTACAGCAAACAATGAAGTGCCATTAAGAGATTTTGAATTTGAATTAACTCCTCCTAAAATTAGTAAAGACAATCCTTTTCCAAAGATTATTACAATTCCTACAACAGCAGGCACTGGAGCTGAAACAGAAATTACAGCTATGGTTACTTATTTAAAAGAAGGAATGAAATTTTGTATGTGGCATCCGGAAGTTAGACCTTCGTTAGCACTGATTGATCCCGAACTTACTATTGGACTTCCATCAAATTTAACAGCCTGGACAGGAGCTGATGCTTTAATTCATGGTATCGAAGGATACTGTGTTCCTGGTTTTAATCCTATGTGTGATGGAGCAGCCTTAGAAGGTTTATCTTTGATATCAAAATCTTTAATCACTGCAGTTGAAGAGCCTAGCAATTTACTTGCAAGGGGTGGAATGCACGTTGGATCATGCCTAGCAGGTATTTCTTTTTTAAAAGGTTTAGGCTTAGTTCATGCTATAGCCCACATGGTTGGAGCTGAATTCAACACACATCATGGCCTAACGAATGCAATAATATTACCGGTTGTTTTAAAATATAATTTACCTGGTATGGAAGAAAAAGTTAAAAGAATGTCTGAAGCTATGCAATTTGAGGATCACTCGGTTGATGCTTTTATTTTAAATATTGAAAAAATATTAGACAGAATAAAAATTCCGAAGAGTTTAAGTGAAATTGGAGTACCCGAAGACTGTGTAGGAAGAATTGCTGAAAAAGCAATGAAAGACCAAGCATATGCAACTAATCCAAAAATAGCAACTTTAGAAGAAGTTAAAGAAATGACATTAGCATCAATTAAAAAAGCGCGATAAATTTTTGATGCTTGAAAATAAAAATATTCAAGAAATTATTACCCATATACACAAAAACGAACTACAAGTGAAAGAAGTAGTTCAGTATTACTTAGATAAAATTAAAAAATTAAATCCTTCTTTAAATGCAATAATTTTACAAAAAGATGAAAAAAAAATAATTAATCAAGCTGAAGAAAAAGATAACTTAAAAGACAAAAGCAAACCTCTTTTTGGATTGCCTATTGCGATAAAAGATTTGTCTGATGTTATTGGTATACCAACAACATATGGATTTCCTGGATCAAAAAATAACTTTCCTAAACAAAATTCTTTATTTGTTGATTTATTGATTAACAACGGAGCTATTGTAATTGGCAAAACTAATTCAGCAGAACTTGGAGTTGGTGGACACACTATAAACAGACTTTTCGGCCCAACATCGAATGTTTATAACCTAAATAAATCAGCAGCTGGATCTAGTGGGGGAGCTGCCTCTGCAGTTGCAGCTGGACTTTTACCGTTTGCAGATGGAACAGATCAAATGGGTTCATGTCGAGGTCCTGCAGCTTATTCAAATATTTATGGATTTAGACCAACCCCAGGATTAATTGCTTCTTCAAGATTAAGTCATAATAGTAAACTTCCTATACTAACCACACCAGGATGTTTTTCCAAAAACCCTCAAGACATGTCGATATTTTTAGATGTGATAGTTGGTAAAAATTCTTCCGATCCATACTCATTTAATCTTGATGGGACATTTAAAGATACTTTTATTAAAGAAAATGAGTTGTCAAAAATTAAAATAGGTTGGCTATCAAACATGAACAGCAAATATAATATTGAAAATGGAATTTTAGAAATGTGTGAAGAGAGTTTGAAAAAATTAAACTCAGAGAATATTTTAATTGAAAACTTGAAACCAAACTTAAATGTAGATGTTTTATGGGATAGTTGGACAACTTTAAGAGCAAAAAGTATATATGATGATACAGTTAATATGGGCATTAAAGATATAGACTCAATGACTTTCCAAGCTATATGGGAGTATAAAAAAGGTTCGGCCATTAATTCTGAAAATATAGAATTAGCCCTCACTCAAAAAAAAAAATGTTTACAACAGATAAATAAAATATTTGAAAATTTCGATTTATTAACTCTGCCTTCTGCTCAAATTTTTCCATTTGATAAGCAAATTCAATATCCAACTGAAATTAATAAAGTTAAGCTAGACACTTATCACAGATGGTTAGAAGTATTTATTTTATCAAGTTTGTTGGATTTGCCAACTATCACAGTTCCTGTTGGTTTTAACAAAAATAATTTGCCAATGGGCATGCAAATAATTGGTAAAAAAGGAGATGATTTAAAAGTTTTTGCATTCGCAAAGAAATATGAGGAAATTTTCAAATATTCAAATATAACACCTAACTAACAATATATGACAAGACATCCCCACCATTTTAAAATCGCATTAGCCTTAGCTATATCAGCAGGAGCTTGGGGAATATATTGGTTACCACAAAGAATTTTAGAGGAAGGAGGGCTTACTGGTGGTTGGGGTACAATTGCACAAATGATCATTGGTGTTTTATTGTTATCACCCATCGCATTGTGGAGAAGAATAAAAGGTAGATCTACAGGTCTAGAATTACCAATGGTAGGATTATTAGTAGGTGGAGGATTTATTTGTTATGCGTTGAGCTTTCTCTTAACTGATGTTGTCCGAGCTTTAATACTTTTTTATATGACTCCAATTTGGACAACCATTTTTGAAATGTTATTTTTAAAAAGAAGACCAGGTCTAGAAAGAGTCTTGACTTTAGGTTTAGCACTTGGAGGTTTATGGATAGTATTTAGTAAACAAACTATTATTCCACTTCCACAAAATGCTGGTGATTGGTTAGCTCTTGCTGGAGGTGCAATTTTTGCAGGAGGAATGATACGTCTTGAGGTCACTAAAAATGATGGAGTTTTTCCAATAATTTTCTCATTCTTTGTTTATGGAACTTTATTTAACATTGTAGCTGGCTTTCTTTTATCGGAACATCTTGGACCAGTGCCTGCAATAGAATCTTTTGTTTCTATGTCTCTATTTTTAATAATTATTTCAGTATTTTATTTTATCCCAACAGGAATTGTGATTATGTGGGCCCCAAGTAAGCTTGGAGCAGGTCTTTGCTCAATTCTTTTTTTAACAGAAATAGTTGTAGGCGTTACAAGCTCTAGTATGCTTACGAATGAACCTTTTGGTTGGCGCGAAATAGTTGGAAGCTCAATGATAGTTATTGGTGGAATTTTAGCAGTTGTTCTTGCTCCTAAAGAAGATCATAAAGTTAATGGTTAGTATTTATAATTTACCAAGTTAATTAGCATGTTAATCATATCAGTTTTGTAGTTTTCTTGTGTTGCAGATTTTGTTTCTAATACAGAAAAAAAAGCTGCAACATTTCCATTTTTTAAATTTATTGCTAGATATTGACCACCATAACCTGAATGACCGATTACATTTCCAGAAACCATAGTTGAATTTGAATAGTATAAATATCTATTATTAGTTAAATTCATATATTTCGGTCCATGATTTTTTAATGTTTGATTTAAAAATGATGAGGAACCAACCCTTCTATTACCAACACCTTTCCCTTTCCTTGCAAATAGAAGTCCCATTCTTAAAAAATCTCTTGTAATTAGACAGCCACCACCTGACATCCACGGCATTCCATATCTATCTGAAGCTATATAAAGTCCGTCTTCAAATCCTGCGGCTTCAACTGCAGATAAAACCCAATCCCTTAAAGGTATTCCACTTATCTTTTCAACGATTAAACCCACAACATCTGTATTAGCAGATTTGTAGTAAGCATATCCTGTTTTATTTTTTAAACTTTTATTTTTAATAGATTTAATTGTATTTAAATATTTTTCCTGGCTTAAATGTATATCTCCTATTTTAGGAAGTCTCCAACCTCCAACAGGTTCATGCAGAAATGATGAAGAAAAAGCTTTTGTATAATCTTCAGAGTATGCATTAACAATATTCATATTTAAAACATCAGTGACTTTTGCACTTGCATAACCACTACCAATCTTTGGCAGATAATAAGAAACCTTTTTATTCAGATTTAGTAGTTTTTTATTAACAAGCTCTCCTACAAATAAATTAACAAACATTTTAGTGATAGACATAATTGTTTGAGGCTGATCTTTAGTAAAATCTTTGGCATATTTTTCATATAAAATATTTTGACTATTACCAACAATTAAAGAACAAAAAGATTTATGCTTTGTCATTTTTCTTACTAAATAATTGTTGCTGATTTTTTTATTATTTTTTTTTTTAAGTTTTAAAACAAGATCTGATCTTAAAAAAATACCGTATCTATTTATTTTATGTAAATTTCTATAACCATGTCTTCTAGTTTTAGGTAAATTCCAAAGGGCTTTATTATTTCTAAGCGTTTTTAATTGAGGATTTAGAAATGATAATATTTTATTTTTCGACAATATTATTATGCTTTATAAAATTATTTAACCGTATTTTAGCTTTTTTTTTTGCTCATATTTTTGATGATAATCTTCAGCCTTTGAGTAATTTTTTTCTTTAGAAACTTGTGTTACAACTTTACCATTTAATTTTTCATTTACTTCATTTAAAACTTTTTCAGCAATACTTTTTTCTTCATCAGTATTATAAAATATTTCAGATCTATATTGAAATCCAACATTTACACCTTGACGATTTTTTGTTGTTGGGTCGTGAATTTTAAAGAAAAGTCTAACCAAATCCTCGTATGAAATTACTTTTTCATCAAACTCAACTTTTACAACTTCTATATGCTTAGTATCTCCACCACAAACTGCTTTGTAGGTAATATTCGGTTCATCACCTCCGCAATATCCACACTCAGTTGAAATTACTCCTGGTATATTCTCGTATTTAGTTTCATCCCAAAAACAGCCAATGCCGCCAATAAATGTTCTCATAATATTTAGATATAATTCAAAAAGAGTTTTTCATCAAGAAATGATTTAAATTAATTCTTTAAAACTGAAATAGCTTTTATTTCCTTTACACCAATTCCACAACATCCACCAATTATCTGTGCTCCACTATCTACCCAACTTTTGGCTTTTTTTAAATATTCAGCTGGTTCAATTTTGTCAGTAAATTTCCATTCAGGTTTTACAAAATATCCTCGATTTGGATATGCTCCAATTTTATTGTTATAATTTTTTTTAAGTATTTTGACCGCTTCCTCAGTTACGTTTATATTTGAATGTGCGATTAAGACTGGACCATAATGCAATTTACTAAATTTTTTCATAGCCTCTTTAAGATTTTCATAAATCTGAGGCTCAGATTTATTTATGTCGTCGTCATAACCTAAATTTACATCTTTGTTTTCATCAAAAACACAGGATATAGAAAGCCATGTTGGCATATTTATTTTACTGGAACATTCTAATACTGCTTCAATAATATCAGTCTGAGATGACATGGCCTCTAAAATAATAAGATCCACACCTGTGTCTGTTAAGATTTTAATGTGCTCATCAAAGCTCGGTTTCATATTATCTATACCGTCTTTATGAAAATATCCGTATGTTGAAACAGACCCAGCAACCGATACATTTTTATCTTTGGAAGCCTCTTTTGCAATTTTTACACTTTTATTATTACATTCAACAATAAGATCTTTATAACCATATTTTTTCATTGATATTGGGGTTGAAGCATATGTATTGGCTGTAATTATATCGGCACCAGCATTTATATAATTTTCATGTACTTTTAAAAGTTCATCAGGACTATCAATTGAGCATCTGCCACACCATAATCCTTTATCCATTTTTGCCCCAATCTTCTGAAGTTCACCACCAATTCCACCATCAAGTATTATTGTCTTACCTTCAGTCAATCGTTTTTCAATTAATGAATATGACATTTTTTATTTATTATTTGTGAAAGAGCAAATTTTATTACCATCTAAATCACGAATATAAGAATAATAGATTCCAGATCCCTCAGGTCTTTCACCACCAGTTCCTTCACTTGTTCCGCCAGCTTTCAATCCAATCTCGTGAAATTTATCTACTATTTTTCTTGATGAAGTAATAAAAGATACCTGTGTTCCATTTCCAAATGTAGCAGTTTTTTGGTTTGCAGGTTTAGTTACATAAAATTCAATAGTTCCATCACCATCTTTTTGAGCATATCCTGCACAAAATTCGTCTGTATCTTTTCTTTCTAAGTCAAGAATTTTTAAAACTTCATCATAAAAAGTAATTGCTTTATCAAGATTATTTGTACCCACCATTACATAACCGATCATTTAATTTTTCCACTCAGTTATAGTTTTAACTTCTAGATATTCGTGCAAACCCCAAGTACCACCTTCACGTCCATTACCAGATTGTCTGTAACCTCCGAAGGGCGTACCAGAGTCAGCAGGTTTATGATTTACATAAACGATACCAGACCTTAATCTCTTAGATACTCTTTTTGCTTTTTCTTTATCTTCTGTTTGAAAATAATTTCCTAAACCATACTCGGTGTCATTTGTAATTTTTATTGCCTCATCTTCGTTTTCAAATGGAATTATTGATAAAACTGGGCCAAAAATTTCCTCTTTTGCAATCCTCATATTATTGTTCACATCTGTAAAAACAGTGGGTTTTATAAAATATCCCTTTTTTAAACCTTCTGGTTTTTCAGGTCCTCCTGCTACTAATGTAGCACCTTCATCTATGCCACTCTTTATTAAACTTTGAATTTTATCATATTGAGTTTTTGAGACTACTGGCCCTATATGTTCTCCAGATTTACTTGCTAAATCTACTTCAATTTTGTTTGCCTCATCTGCAGCTTCTTTTACTGCTCTTTCGTAAATAGATTTTTCTACCAGCATTCTAGTAGGGGCGTCACACGATTGGCCAGAATTACTCATAACATTTCTAATGCCATCTCTAACCGCATCCGGATAAGAATCTGCAAAAACAATATTTCCTCCTTTGCCTCCAAGCTCTAAACAAACTCTTTTAATTGTGTCTGCAGCATTTTTAGTAATTAATTTTCCTGCACGGGTAGATCCTGTAAACGAAACCATATCAATATCAGGGTGGCCTGATATATCAGTGCCGACACCAACACCATCTCCATTTACTAAATTAAAAACACCTTTTGGAAAACCAGCCTCATGAATCATTTCTGCAAATAACATTGCTGATAAAGGAGCTATTTCTGATGGCTTTAATACCATTGTACAACCTGTTGCTAATGCCGGAATTACTTTTAATGCTATCTGATTTATAGGCCAGTTCCAGGGAGTAATAAGCCCACAAACACCAATTGGTTCATAGATAATATGGTTAACTGAACCTTTGTCAAAACCGGGCTCAAACTCAAAATCTTTTAATCTTTTTATAAAATCTTCTATATGACCTGAGCCTGAAGAAGTTTGATTAGCTGAACACCAATCTTTTGGACAACCTAATTCTGTTGAAATTGCTTCAGTCATTTCATCCCATCGTGATTTGTAAATATTTAATAATTTTTCAAGTAATTCTATCCTCTCTTTTTTTGTAGTTTCTTTCCATTCTTCAAATGCATTTTTTGCTGCACCAACTGCTGAATTTGTATCATCAGTACTTCCTAAACTTATTACTGCGCAAACTTCTTCTGTAGATGGATTAATGACATTATGATCCTTTGGATTTATTGGATTTACCCATTCTCCATTAATATAAAATTTTTTTTTATCTAACATATATAATTAATAACATACTTGCTAAATTTCATAACCCTTTTCTTCTTCCTGATTATCCACCAATTCTTCAGGGTAACCAGATGCTCTAAAATTTAAATTATATTTATCTTCAAATCTTTTAACCACCATTGATGACCATGCCCTTGATCCATATTTTTTTTCAGCATCATTGAATATATTTAGTACAAATGGCGATATCTCTAGAGGTGTTTTTAATTTTTTTGAGAGTTCATTAAATAAATTTATATCCTTTTTAACTAAATCCATTGTAAAATTTATATTATATGATCCGTTTAATATAACCTGACTTTCCGTTTCATGGACAAAAGAATTCCCCGATGAAACAGCAATCCCTTTAAAAGTTTTATCTAAATCTAAATTAGACTTTTTAGCTATTGTCCATGCTTCTCCAAGAGCTGCCAAATGAACTGAAGCTAAATAATTTGTTATTACTTTTAAAATTGATGCACTACCTAAACCTCCTGTATGAAGGACTTTTCTACCCATAACTGTTAAGACAGGCAAAATTTTCTCAAAACTTTTTCTTTCACCTCCAACGAATATTGCAATATTTCCAGTTGCAGCTCTATGACATCCTCCACTAACAGGACCATCTAAAGGAAAAGCTTTTTTTTCCGATACTAATTTTCCCAGTCTATTAACTTCAAACTGATCAGTTGTGCTCATTTCTAGCCAAATTTTATTTTTAGAGAGGCCATTTATTACGCCATTTTTTGACTCCATTACTTCAGCGCATATTTCAGGAGACGGCAAACAAGTAATAATTAAATCTGATTGTTCTGCCAATTCTTGTGGTGTATTTGCAATTTTTGCTCCACGATTTTTAAAATCATCTACTAAATTTTTATCTAAGTCTCTAACTATTAAATCAAACTTATTTCGTAACAAGCTTCCTGCTAATTTACTACCTACATTACCTAGTCCTATAAACCCTATTTTCATATCATCCTTTTAATTTTAGTGAATATTAAACACTTTATGTTATATTTTTATTCTTAAAATGTATTCAACAAAATTAGACCCAAAATATAATAAAAATCAAAACCCTAAAATAGGACTAATTGCTTTAGCAAGTGATTATATGATTGAAAAAGATTTTATAAAAGTAATTAAAGATAAAAAAATAGATTTTTTCGTTAATAGAATAGAAACCTTTAATCCATTAACAAGTGAAAACTTAATTAAAATGTCAGAAAAAGTAACTGATGTTACAAAAGATATTCTTCCAGGAGAAAAAATTGATTGTGTAGTTTATGGATGTACATCTGGTACAATTGCTGCTGGATTTAAGTCAATTGAAAATAAAGTAAAAAAAGCAAAACCTGAGGCAGAAGTTACAACTCCAAGCACAGCATCTGTTAAAGCATTAAAAAAACTTAATATAAATAAAATTGCTGTCTTCACACCATATCCAAAAAAATTAAATGATCAGGTGTTAGAATTTTTTAAAAAAGAAAATTTTATAATAACATCAAATTCGTATTTTAATATAGAGTCAGATATAGATATTGGAAAAGTCGACATTGATTATTTGTATGATGTTTTGTCTAAAATGGATATGAATGGAGCAGATGCTTTATTTATATCTTGTACGGCACTTCCTGCTTTATCAATAATTGATAAATTAGAAAAAAAAATCAACAAAATTGTTTTATCTAGTAATCAAACTTTAATCTGGGATACACTGGAAAAAATTGGTAAAAATAATTCAATTAATGGTTTTGGAAAATTATTTTCTAATAACTAACAATGCTATTTTCAAAAGAAGAATACAAAAGTAGATTAAAAAAGGTTCAAAAATCTATGCAAGAAAAAGGTATAGAGCTCCTCATTTCTCAAGATACTAACAATATGAATTACTTAACAGGTTACGATGCATGGTCATTTTATTATACTCAGTGTGTAATAGTCCACGTAAATGCCGAGGAGCCTTTGTGCTTTGTAAGAGCACAGGATGCAGGAGGCGCTTACATAAAAACTTATTTAAAAAAAGAAAATATTATTATTTATGATGAAAAATATATTCATACGTGGCCAAAGCACCCTTACGATCCATTAATTGAATTATTTAAAAAAAATAAATGGGATAATTTGAATATAGGTGTTGAGATGGATAGTCATTATTTCACAGCTTATTGTTACGAGAAATTAAAACAAGGTTTGCCAAACGCAAAAATTAAAGACACTGAGAGATTAGTTAATTGGGTAAGATTTGCAAAATCTGATGCTGAAATAAAATTAATGAAGGGTGCCGCGTTAATATCTGAAAAAGCAATGAAAGTTGCAATTGATAGTATTAACCCTGGAGTTAGACAATGCGATGCAGTAGCTGAAATTCAAAGAGCTCTCTTTAGAGGAACTCCTGAAATTGGAGGAGAATATGCAAGTATCGCAACATTATTACCAACAGGAAAAGGAACTTCCGCCTCACATTTAACTGCTACAGATGAAAAGTTTATTGAAGGTGAAGCTACAATAATTGAATTATCAGGTGTTAATAAAAGATATCATTGTCCAATGGCAAGAACAGTGCAGCTTGGAAAACCTGAGCAAAAAAAGATAGATGCAATGAAAGCAACTAATGAAGCACTTGATGCTGGTATTGCTGCAACTAAACCAGGCAATACAGCAGATGATGTGGCTCAAAAATTTTGGGCAGTTTTAGATAAATACAATATTAAAAAAGAGTCAAGAACGGGATATTCAATAGGCATTGGATACCCACCTGACTGGGGAGAGCACACATTAAATATTTACAAAGGTGAGAAGACAATCTTACAACCCAACGCCTGTTTTCATATGATAGCAGTAATGCAGTTTGGGGACTGGGGAGTAGAAGCATCTGAGTCTGTAAGAGTGACAGATAAAGGTAGTGAATTATTTTGCAATTTTTCAAGGGAATTACATATAAAATAAAGAACTTGATAATATTCCTCACAAATGTTTTAAAATCATATTATGTCCAATAATAAAGAATTCGTCAAATTTGATAAAGTAGATAAAAGTTATGATGGTAAAGTTTTAGTCGTAAAAGATTTAAATTTAGACATAGCAGAGGGTGAATTTATTACTATGCTTGGACCATCTGGTTCAGGAAAAACTACATGCTTAATGATGTTAGCTGGATTTGAAACACCCACAAATGGTGAGATCTTTTTAGATTCAAATCCAATTTCGAATATTCCACCACACAAAAGAGGAATAGGAATGGTTTTTCAAAATTATGCTTTGTTTCCACATATGACCGTTTATGAAAATCTTGCATTTCCATTAAGAGTTAGGAAAGTTTCTAAAGAGGATACAGATAAGAAAGTTGATAAAGCATTATCAATGGTATCATTATCAGGTTTTGAAAGTAGAATGCCCGGACAACTATCAGGAGGACAACAACAAAGAGTCGCTGTTGCTAGAGCCTTAGTTTTTGACCCAGCCGTTGTTTTAATGGATGAACCTTTAGGAGCACTAGATAAAAATTTAAGAGAAAGTATGCAATATGAAATAAAACATATTCATGAAAGTATTGGAGTTACAGTTGTATATGTAACTCACGATCAAGGTGAAGCATTAACTATGTCAAATCGAATTGCAGTTTTTAATGATGGTAAAGTACAACAACTTTCATCTCCAGATAAACTTTACGAAGAACCAGTAAATTCTTTTGTTGCAGAGTTCATAGGAGAAAATAATAGATTTTCAGGAGAGGTTACAAGTATTTCAAAAGATAAGTGTAAGGTAAAATTAGATGATGGATCCGAAATTTTAGCAAACCCTATAGCAGTAAAATCAAATGGTGAAAAAACCATAGTATCATTAAGACCTGAAAGGGCTTTAATTAATTCAGAAGCGAAAATGGAAAATAATTTTAAAGGCAAGATCGAGGAAGTTATTTACCATGGAGACCATACAAGGGTTAGATTAGATCTGCTTGGCAATAAAGATTTTATTCTAAAGGTTCCGAATAGTTCCGCAAATATGGATATTAAACTCGGCAATCAGATTGGTGTAAGCTGGAACAGTTTTGATGCTAGAGCTTTAGACCCAAAATAATCAAACATTTAATTTACCCTTAAATAAATAACTAAAATAGCTGATATTATAATCAAATCTAAGTTGACTCCTTTATTATATCTTGCTGTAATTAGGTTTATATAAAACGTTTAAACGGAGGATAAATGAGAAAATTAAGTAAATTATTACTTACTATAACTTTTGCTCTTTCTATAACTTCATCTGCATTTGCAGTTACTGTTGCATCTTGGGGTGGAGCTTATACAGAGTCTCAAAAGTTAGGATATGGTGATCCTACTGCTAAAAAACTTGGTGTAGATATTAACTGGGTTGACTATTCAGGTGGATTGTCAGAAATTAAAGCACAAAAAGAAGCAGGCGCGATTGTATGGGATATAATTGACGTTTTTGCTATGGACACTATTACAGGATGTGACGAAGGTCTCTTTGTAGAATTCGATTTTGACAAAGATTTCCCAGCTGCTCCAGATGGTACTCCAGCAAGTAAAGATTTCTTTACTTCAATGCCTTCTAAATGTGCTGTAGGAAATATTTTATATTCTTGGAACTATGCTTATAACAGCGACAATGTTAAAGGCACTCCAAAAACTATAAAAGATTTCTTTAACACAAAAAAATTCCCTGGAAAAAGAGCAATCTACTCTAGTGCTTTAACAAACCTAGAGATCGCTTTAGCTGCAGATGGAATTAAGCCAGGAAAAGGCGGTGCTAAAATTTACAAAGCTCTTGAAACTGAAAAAGGTGTTAAAAGAGCAATGGATAAAATCAAAAAACTTTGTACAGATCCAAAAGG
>CAZBRW010000005.1:0-27682 GCA_964494555.1 uncultured Candidatus Pelagibacter sp.
AAGGTGTTAAAAGAGCAATGGATAAAATCAAAAAACTTTGTACAGATCCAAAAGGCGGATGTGTATTTTGGTCAGCAGGTGCTCAACCACCAGAATTATTAATGAGTGGTGAAGTTGTTATGGCTACAGGTTGGAATGGTAGATTTTTCAACGCAACAGTTGGAGAAGGCGCTCCGATAGTGCAAGTCTGGGACGGACAAGGTCTTGACTATGAATACTTTGTATTAGTTAAAGGCGGACCAGACGAAGCCAATGCTAAAAAAGCATTAGCTGAAATGACAAGTACTGAAGGTTTAGCAGGAAGTGCTAAGTATATTGCTTACGCTCCATGGAGAAAATCTTCGATAGATGTTATGTCTAAAGGTGAGCCATGGTATAAAGACGGTAAAACTAACATGGTACCTCATATGCCAACTGCACCATCAAACACTAAAAACTTTTTCCTAGTTGACCCAATTTTCTGGGCTGATAATGGCACAGAACTTGGTGAAAAATGGGAAGCAATGAAAGCTGGTCTATAATTTTAAGTTTTAAAGACTAAAATTATATATTATATTTAAGGGCGGTTATATATAACCGCCCTTTTTTATTTATGAGCAGTGAAACACAAAAAATTTTAACAACAGATGGAATTCCTTTAGAGGAAAGTCTAAAAAAAGCTGAAAAAAAAAATAAAATAAAAGCTTTTCTATTAGTTTGTCCTTTGTTATTTTTTTTAATAATTACATATGTGTTTCCCATAGGCGACATGCTCTTTAGAAGTGTTGATGACCGTATGGTCACTAATATGCTTCCTAAAACTTATAAAGCAATGGAACAATGGGATGGAAAAGAGCTTCCAGAGGAAAAAGTTTTTGAAGCATTTTATCTAGATTACAAAAAATTAGTTGAGGAAAAAACTTTTGGAAAGTTAGCCACTCAACTCAATTATGAAAAAAATGGTTTTAAAAGTATCCTTAAAAAACTAAAAAGAAAAATGAAAAAATTTGAGGAGGGAAATTATAAAGAACAAATAATGAGTGTTCATAAAAGATGGGCAAATGTTGAGTATTGGAGAGCACTTAAGAGAAGAGCGCCAGCTTATAGTTATTCAAAATATCTAAAAGGAATAGATATGTATGAAAACGAAGAAGGTAAAATTGTTCAAGTTCCTGAAGACAGAAGGGTACACAAAATTTTGTGGTTAAGAACTATCGAAGTTGCATTTTTTGTTACACTTTTCTGTTTTTTAATGGCTTATCCAATTGCACATTTACTTGCAACACTGCCAATGAAATATAGCAATTTATTAATGATTTGTGTTCTCCTTCCTTTTTGGACATCTCTGCTTGTCAGGACAGCTAGTTGGATGATTTTGTTACAGCAACAAGGTATTGTAAATGATTTTTTTGTATGGATTGGCTTGGTAAGTGACGATAATAGGCCTGAAATGATGTACAATAAAACTGGTACCTATGTGGCAATGACACAAATTCTTTTGCCGTTTATGGTTTTACCATTGTACAGTGTAATGAAAACCATTTCACCAAGTTTAATGAGAGCAGGGAAATCTTTAGGTGGAACACCTTTTGTAGCTTTTTGGAAAATTTACTTTCCACTTACCATTCCTGGAATTGGAGCGGGTTGCTTATTGGTCTTTATACTAGCTATCGGTTATTACATAACGCCTGCACTAGTCGGAGGGGCATCTGGGACATTAATCAGCAACCAAATTGCTTTTCATATGAAAAGTACTCTCGATTGGAGTTTTGCCTCAGCCATGGGATTAATGTTACTTGCTGGAGTTTTAGCAATTTACTGGGTTTATAATAAATTAGTTGGAGTAGATAATATTAAATTAGGATAAATATGGCATTACCAAAATACACAGAACCACATTATAGAGTTTGGCATTATATTTACCTTTTTATTTGCAGTTGTGTTTTTTTCTTTTTGATTGCTCCTTTATTTGTAATTTTTCCACTTTCTTTTAATGCTGAGGAATTTTTAGTTTTTTCAGAAGGAATGAAGAGGCTTGATCCAGATGCATTTTCGTTAAGGTGGTATGAAGATATGATTTATGGAACCAAGAATCCTTGGGGATTAGCAGCAAAAAATAGCTTTATAATTGCAATTTTTGCAACTTTAGGATCTGTTTTGCTTGGTACTGTTGCTGCACTTGGTTTAAGCAGCAGACACATGCCATATAAAGGAATTATAATGGCAGCTTTGATATCGCCAATGATAGTTCCTCTAATTATATCAGGTGTAGCCATTTTCTTTTTTATGGCCAAAGTTGGTCTAGCAGCTACTCATACAGGAATTATTTTAGCACATATAGTATTAGGAACCCCATTTGTTGTAATAACTGTTACTGCAACACTTTCAGGTTTCGATCACAGCGTTACAAGAGCCGCTTCTAGTTTAGGTAGTGATCCTGTAAACACATTCATGAAAATAACTTTACCATTAATTTTGCCAGGCGTAATATCAGGGGGATTGTTTGCTTTTGTCACATCCTTTGATGAGGTTGTTGTTGTTTTGTTTTTAGCGGGATTAGATAACACAACTATACCAGTTCAAATGTGGACCGGATTAAGAGAACAATTAAGTCCAACCATTCTTGCTGTTGCGACTTGCTTAATTGTTCTTTCAACGCTAATACTTGTTACTGCAGAACTTCTTAGAAGAAGGTCTGAAAGAATAAGAGGCATTAACAGGTAATCCAAATATTTAAATAAATTTATGGAAATTAAAAAAGTAGTAATTATTGGATCTGGTACTATGGGTAGTGGAATTGCAGCTCATTTATGTAATGCAAATGTGCCAGTAACTTTACTAGATTTAACTACAGAAATCAGTCAAAAAGCTAGAGAAAAAATTCATAAATCTAGACCACCATTATTAATTGATAAATCTAAAATCGATAATATTAAAGTTGGAAATATAAAAGAGGATTTTGATGTTGTGAAAGATGCAGATTGGATAGTAGAAGCAGTAGTAGAAAGAATAGACATAAAACATAATATTTATGAAAAAATTTTTAAGTCAAGAAAACCAGGTGCAATAGTTTCATCAAATACCTCGTCAATACCCATTAAAATTTTATCAGAAAAATTAAATGAAGATGAGAAAAAAGATTTTTGTATTACACATTTTTTTAATCCTGTTAGGTATATGGGTCTATTAGAAATCGTAAAAAGTGAAAATAATGACTTAAATCAAATTAATTCATTGAAGAAATTTTGTGAAAAAGAACTAGGAAAAGGAGCAATCGTTTGCAATGATACTCCTGGTTTTCTAGGAAATCGTATTGGAGTTTTTGCTATGCAGATTGCAATGACAGAGGCTTTCAAAATGAAACTTTCAATTGAGGAAGCAGATACAGTTTTTGGTCGCCCGATGGGCATTCCTAAAACAGGAGTGTTCGGTTTATATGACCTCATTGGAATTGACTTGATGTCAGACGTTTTAAAAAGTTTTATTAAAGAACTTTCTAAAAGCGACCCATTTCAAGAGGTTGCAAAAGAAATCCCACTAATTACTAAATTAATTGAAACTGGCTATACTGGTAGAAAAGGCAAAGGTGGTTTCTATAGAATGAATAAATTAGAAAATCAAAAAGTTTTAGAAGCAATCAATCTTGAAACTGGAGAATACGCACCGACAAAGAAGATAGATCTTGGCATAGAGACTGTAAATTTAAATTTATTAATAGATAGAAAAGATAAATATGGAGAATATGCATGGTCAGTTATTTCAAAAATAATAAAATATGCGTCTTCTTTAGTACCAGGTATTACAGATAAGTTTAATGATATTGATGAAGCAATGAGGCTTGGCTTTAACTGGGCAATGGGACCGTTTGAAATGCTGAAATCTATTGGTGTAAAAAATTTTTTTGAACGTATCGATAATTTTGAAAATAATAAATTTTTAGAAAATTTATCAAAAACAAAAGACGAAAATTTTTACGGGGAAAGACAAAAATATACAGACATTGAAACTCTTGGAAAAATTAAGCCAAAAGCAATTAAGGTAGATAAAAATAAATCTGCAGATATTTATAGATTTAAAGATTTTAATATTGTCGAGTTCACAACAAAAGCATGTGCATTAGATTATGATTCGATGGATGCATTAAAAAATGCAACAGATAAACCTTTGATAATTATAAATGAAAGTATGCAGTTTTCAGCTGGCGTTAATTTAACTTATACAATGAACTTTGCAGACAAAGGTGATTTTAAATCTATCGAAAAGTTTATAAAATATTTTCAAGATACATGCAAACACTTGAAATATTCAAAGTATCCAGTGATATCAGCTCCCTCAGGTTTAGTTTTAGGAGGTGGAGAAGAAGTTGCAATACAATCAAACTTTGTTGTGGCTCATACTAATATCGTGATGGGTTTGGTAGAGACGGGTGTTGGTCTTGTTCCAGCCGGCGGAGGATGTAAAGAAGTCTTGTGGAGATGGTCTCAATCCGAGGAAGCAAAAAAAGATCCAGATTATGCACCTCTTAAAGTATTTAATATTATTGGTTATGCTACAACCGCCACTTCAACCGTCGAAGCTGAACCTTTAAAATTTATAAAACCTGAAGATAAAAAAGTAATGAACAGAAATAGTTTGTTTAAAATTTCTAAAAAATTAATAGATGAAAATAGAAATTTTATACCTCCTAAAGAATGTACTTTTAATTTGTCTGGTAAACCACTTAAAGAAAAAATGATAAAGATTTTAGAAAAATTATATAATGAAAAAGTTATATTAGACCATGGTATGGAAGTTGGTAAAGAATTAGCAAATGTTTTGAGTGGTGGCAACACTCAGTTAGATCAGACGTTAAGTGAAGACGATTTGTATAAATTAGAATTAGAGTCTTTTATGAAACTAATTCAAACAAAAAAGACGCAAGATAGAATTAAACACACTCTAAGCACTGGAAAACCTTTAGTAAATTAACCGAAAAGTTTTTGTTGATGGTTATGCCATTTTTCAAGTATTGGTTCTAGAAATTCGCAGCTATAGTATTTTTTTCTTTTATCTCTTTGATCTATAAACTTTCTTAAATATCCAAGTTTAATTCCCTCAGAAAGAATTGACTGAATAGTAGTTCGACTAACTGTTGAATTAGTTATCTTGCATAGGTCTTCAAAAGTGATTTTTTCATGTCCATAAATGTAGAATATAATTATTGCATGAATTTTTGTTTTAAAAATAAAAGATAATTCACCATTACCATTTGAAAAATCAACTAAATCTGATGCTAATGTTAAAAATTTTTTTTTCATTACTATTAAATTAAAGTGTTAAAAACTTATAGTATTTTTTAATTAGCTATTAGACCAATGTTATAAATAATTTATAGGTATGCAAAAAAATCAACTTTAATTCATTCCAAACTAATTCAGAAAATTAAATTTAAAAAATATTAGCTGAAAAACTAATACAATAAGATGCATAATATTTAATATGTAGCTAACATTTTTAATGTATTTATAAAGTCTGGTCTTAAAACATATTCAACCTTATCGTCAAATTTAATTTTATTTAAAACATCCAAACCATAAATTACTTTTCCTAATGGCGAATATTCTCCATCAAAAAGTGGGGCATCTTTAAGTAAGATGAAAAATTGACTATCTTCAGTATTTTTTTTATCTGTTCTAACTAATGCTACAGTTCCTTGTCTAAATTTGAAATTATTATCTAACTCAGAATTTATTTTTCCATACCCGGATTTCCCAGTTCCAATATATGAATAATTTAGGTTATCTTTTTTACCGTACTCTAAATCTCCAGATTGAACTAAAACATTTTTTATTACTCTATGAAAAGCAATATTGTCATATTTATTTAAATTTATTAACATTTTAAAACGTTCAACTGAGTTGGGTGAAATATCCGGATACAATTCAATAATAACATTTCCACAAGGTGCATTTAAAACTGCAATATTTTCTGGATTATCAAAAGATAATTTTTTAGGATCATATTTTTTTACAAATAAACATTTATTTTTAACAACTAAAAAAGATCCAATTGTTACAATCCCCAAAATTATTACAAAAAATAACAAAAATTTTTCAGATGTAGATTGCTTTTGTTTTTTTATCATAACCCAAAGTTAAAATTATTATAAATACTTAAGATATTTTTTTTTATAAAAGAAATTTTTTTTTTAAGTATTGGATCTTTTATTGACTTTTCATAAAGCTTTATTTTATCTTTCATTAAGAAGGAAAATACTTCAGCCATATCCTCCGAGGCAGTAGTCATTGAATACTCTGTTATGAAACCGTTAGTTTCATTAATAATTGACAAATCGTAGAGATTCGAACACGTCGAGCATTCTGCATATTTAAACTCTTTAGGATTAAATCTAATCCATTCATCTTCTGGAAATTGCTCTTTAAAAGAGTCGTTTATCATATGGAAGACTTCGTGATGCAAAACTCTTTCAAAAAACTTCTTATCAAAATTTATATCTAATATTAATGTTTTCATTTTAAAATTGGGAACTCCAGCCGCATCAATGTTTGCAACAGAAAGTCGTTCGCATAAGACTATGTATTTTAAATTGATTTTTTCTAAAAAATTTGGGTTATAGATATCAAAATTTTTTAATAATAAATTAAATTTTTCTTCGACGTTTTTTTTATCACTATTAAAACATGTTACATTATTCTCACGGATACCAACTTGAAAGGGTCTTTTAGCTATTAAATATTTAAGACCATTATATGAGTCAATTTTATATGTTTTAAGATTTGGAATTTTAGTTAAACTAAATGTCTCATCTGCATTCAAAGAATTATAATTCATTAATAAGAGAATAATTATGAAAATTTTTTTCATTTTACTTATTTAAGTGATATTACAAATTAATTAATTATGGTACATTTATATTTATATGAAAAAAAAAAAAGCAAAATCTGCTGAAAAAATTTTATTATCCTGGAGAAAGGCAATGCCTTTTTATTATGCGGCCGCATTTATTATTTTATTAATAATAGTTTTAAAATAATATGAAAAAAAAAAAGGAACCTATTCAACCAGTTATGGGAACAAAGGTTCCTAGATACGCAGGACCAAGTACATTTGCAAGGTTACCAGAACTTAGAGATGTAGAAAAATGCGATGTAGCTATAGTTGGCATACCTTTTGATGCTGGAACCAGCTATAGGCCCGGTGCAAGATTTGGGCCTCAAAGTATTAGACAAGCATCTCGACATCTACGAACAAACTATCATCCAGACTATGACGTAGAACCTTTTAAAGTTCAACAAGTTGCAGATGCAGGTGATATTTCTTGTAATCCATTTAATATAAATGAAGCAATAAAACAAATTGAAGATGGTTCAACGCAGCTATTAGAAAAAGTTGGAGGAATAATTAGCATGGGAGGTGATCATACGATTGCATTTCCATTGCTGAGATCAATTAATAAAATTAATAAAGGCCCAATAGCCTTAGTACATTTCGATGCTCATTTAGATACATGGGATACTTATTTTGGAGCTCCATATACTCACGGAACTCCATTTAGAAGAGCTCGTGAAGAAAATTTATTTTTAGACGATGCTTCAATGCATGTTGGTATAAGAGGCCCTCTTTACAGCAGAAATGATTTAAAGAATGATGAGAGTTTTGGTTTTAAAATAATTCATTGTGATGAATTTCAAACAGAAGGTATAGATAAAATTGTTAAGAGAATAAGAAATAGAGTTGGAGAAAATCCCTTATATTTATCAATTGATATAGATGTTTTAGATCCTGCACATGCTCCAGGTACTGGTACACCTGAAATTGCAGGGATGACCACTAGAGAAATGGTAAATGTATTAAGAGGGTTGTCAGGTATGAATTTAATTTCTGCAGATGTTGTTGAGGTTGCACCTGCATATGATCATGCTGAACTCACATCATTAGCTGCAGCTACAATTATTTATGAATTAACAAATTTATTTGCAAATAAAAAAGTATAGGATAAATTTAGAAAATGTTAGATAAAAAAAATTTTTACATTGATGGCAAATGGGTTTCCCCAGAAGAGCAAAGAATTTTTAAAGTTATTGATCCTTCAAATGAAGAAGTTTGTGCAGAAATATCACTTGGAGGGAAAAAAGATATAGATAAAGCAGTAAGTTCTGCAAAAAAAGCTTTTAAATCGTGGGCTTACTCATCAAAAGAGGAAAGATTAGATTTATTAGAAAGATTATATGTAATCTATAAAAAACGATGGGCTGAAATGGCAAAACTTATAACACTCGAAATGGGTGCGCCTATGAAATTTTCAACTGAAATGCAAGCCGCAACTGGCGCAAGTCATATAAAATCTTTCAAAAATATTTTAAAAGATTTTAAATTTGAAAGAGATTTAGGAGAAGAAAAAAATAATCAAAAATTATTGTACGAACCAAAGGGAGTATGTGCTTTAATCACTCCTTGGAATTGGCCAATTAACCAAGTTAATTTAAAAGTTATACCAGCTCTAGCATCTGCGTGTACAGTTATACTAAAGCCATCAGAAATAGCACCTCTGTCATCAATGTTGCTCGCAGAAATGATTGATGAAGTAAAATTTCCAGCTGGTGTTTTCAATTTAGTTAATGGAGATGGGGCTGTTACTGGAGATGCTTTAACAAGCCATCCTGATATTGACATGATTTCATTTACGGGCTCAACGAGAGCTGGGGCATTAATTTCTCAAAATGCTGCAAAAGATTTTAAAAGAATAAGTTTAGAGCTAGGAGGAAAGGGAGCAAATATAATTTTTAAAGATGCAGACTCAGAAGCTGTAGCAAGAGGTGTTCAAAGATGTTTTAGAAATTCTGGCCAGTCTTGTAACGCTCCAACTAGAATGTTAGTAGAAAAATCAATTTATAATGATACTGTAGCAAAAGTTAAACAGTTAGCTAACGACACTAAAGTGGATTTACCAGCAAAAGATGGAGAACATATTGGACCAGTTGTTTCTGAAACGCAATATAATAAGATCCAAGGGTTAATTCAAAAAGGTATTGATGAAGGTGCGAAATTGATTGCAGGAGGTACTGGAAAACCTAAAGGTTTTGAAAAAGGCTATTATGTAAAACCAACTGTTTTTGCTGATGTAAACAATCAAATGGAAATTGCTCGAACAGAGATTTTTGGACCCGTTCTGTCCATTATTCCATTTGAGAATGAAGATGAAGCAATCTCGATTGCAAATGATACTCCTTATGGTTTAACAAATTACATTCAAACTCAGGATAAGGAAAAAGTTAAAAGAGTAGCACGAAAGTTAAGATCCGGAATGGTTGATGTAAATGGAGTCGGTATAGCGGTAGCATCACCTTTTGGTGGATATAAACATTCAGGTATAGGAAGAGAAGCAGGTGTAGAAGGTTTAATTGAATTCTTAGAGGTTAAAACGGTTGGTGGCTGGAATTAATTAAAAACTGATTTATCTTTTAATCCCTCAAGCAATTTTAAACATTTTTTTAATTCATCTAATTTAATATATTCATCTACCTTATGTGCTTGTTCTATAGATCCAGGTCCACATACTACGGTGCTAATACCAATTTCTTGAAATAATCCCGCCTCTGTTCCAAACGAGACGACATTTCTTACATTATCTCCAGTTATACTTGAAACCAATTCACAAGCATCTGATTTTTCTTCTCTATCAAATCCAATTATTTCTCCTATAATTTCTTTTGAAACTGATGAACCGGGAAAAACTTTTTTCATTTCAGGTAACAGTGTTTTGTTTATGTATTTTTCAATTTCATCATTAACAAAAATACCATCTTCTTTAACTACAGGTCTTAATTCCCAATCAACTTTACATTTATCCGCTATAACGTTTCTAGCTATACCACCTGAAATTCCACCAATTTGAAGAGTAGTAAATGGAGGATCAAAAACTGAATCTTTTGGTGCTCTTTTTTTAAGTACTTCCCTTAATTCTAAAAGTTTACTAATAAATTTTGATGCAAATTCAACTGCATTTACACCTTTGTGAGGAGCAGAGCCGTGACCAGCCAAGCCCTTAAAATGTGTTGTATATTCATAACATCCCTTGTGACCATCTATAATTTTCATATTAGTTGGTTCTCCAACAATACATATCCCATTTTTAATTCCTCTTTTTTTTAGTTCCTCTATTAAAATAGGAGCACCTTGACATGCTGTTTCTTCATCAAAAGTAAAACAAAAATTTATATCTCTATCTAGATTTGATTTAGAGTAAATAGGTGCATATGCTAGAGTACAAGCAATAAATCCTTTCATATCACACGAACCTCTTCCATAAAGTTTATCTTCTTTAATAGTTGCTTTAAAAGGATCAGTGGACCAACTTTTTGAAACAGGAACTACATCTGTATGCCCAGATAGTATTATTGGTTTCTTCCCATTTTGTTTTTTAGCTTTAAGAGTAGCAAAAAGATTTACTCTTTTTTTATCTTCATCAAAAGTCTTAAAAGAGACAGCACCTAAATTTTTCAATATATTATCACAGTAATCAATTAATGAAGAATTATCTTCTCCTGAAATAGTTTTAAATGAAATTAAATCTGTGAGGATTTTAATTGAGTTTTCATATAAAGATTGTAGATTGTTATTAATATTCATTTATTAATTTAATTATATATTAATTTCATGAAAGAACAAATAACCTACGATATATTTGATAAAGTTGACATTAGATTAGGAACTGTAATCTCTGTTAAAAAAAATGAAAAAGCGAGAAAACCATCTTTAGTAGTAGAGGTTGATTTTGGAGAAGAAATTGGAATAAAACAATCTTCAGCTCAAATAACTCATTATTATAATAAGGAAAATTTATTAGGCAAACAAGTCATTGGTGTTTGTAATTTTCCTGAAAAGAACATAGCAGGTGTTAAATCTCAAGTTTTAATACTTGGCTCTATTGACAAAGAAGGAAGAGTTACATTGGTTCACCCTTCACAAAAAGCAGAAAATGGTTTGACTATAGCATAGCTTTATGCATCCAGAATTTTTGTCTTTATTATTATTTATGCTTGCAACAAGTTGCTCACCCGGCCCAAATAACATAGTAGCCTCTTATTCAGGTTTTAACTTCGGTATAGTTAAGACATTTCCTCATATGCTTGGTGTTATATTTGGTTTTACCATTATGGTTTGTGTTTTAAATTTTGGTCTTGTAAATATATTTAAAATTTATCCTCTTATACAAGAAATACTTAAAGTTGCAGGATCAGTATTTTTAATTTATTTAGCCTACAAAATCTCTTTCTCTAAAAGCATAAAAAAGAAACAAAAAGGTAGTCCATTAAAGTTTATTGAAACGTTTTTTTTCCAGTTTTTAAATCCAAAAGGTGTAATTGTAGGAATAATAATAATTTCTACTTATGTTGAGGGTGGTAAAAATTTTTTAAATCATTCATTTTGGGTAATCTCTGTTTGTTTTTTTTCTGCTTTGGTAAGTATTATATTTTGGACTTTGGTTGGTAAATTTTTGAGAAGATTTGCGACAAATGATAAATTTATTAAGTATTTTAACTATGTTATGTCACTTCTTTTATTAACATGTATAGCTACATTTTACTTATAAATCTGATACATAATTTCGACTAAATAATTTATAAAATTAATATTTATGAAACCAGGTAACAAGAATTCGTATAAATCATTAACATCAATAAATATTGATGGAAAAACTTACAAATACTTTTCTTTAGCAGAGGCAGAAAATAATGGCCTTGATGGGATATCAAAATTACCAAAATCTATAAAAGTTCTTTTAGAAAATCTATTAAGATATGAAGACGATGTATCTGTCACAAAAAATCAAATAGATGCAATTAAAGATTGGCTTAAAAATAAAAAGTCTTCTACAGAAATTGCTTATAGACCTGCCCGTGTATTACTGCAAGATTATACAGGAATCCCTGCGGTTGCGGATTTAGCTGCTATGCGAGAGGCAATTAAAGAAAAAAACAAAGATCCAAAATCTATTAACCCGCTATCCCAAGTTGATTTAGTAATAGACCATTCAGTTCAAGTAGATAAATTTGCACAAAAAAACTCTCTCGAAAAGAATGTAGAAATTGAATTTAAAAGAAATGGAGAAAGGTATTCGTTTTTAAAATGGGGACAACAAGCATTTGATAATTTTAGAATTGTACCCCCGGGTACTGGAATTTGCCATCAGGTAAATCTAGAATATTTATCAAAAGTTATATGGTCGGAGAATCATGAAGGAAATGATTATTTATTTCCTGATACACTGGTTGGAACCGATAGTCATACAACAATGGTCAATGGATTGTCAGTGCTGGGTTGGGGTGTTGGAGGGATTGAAGCAGAGGCTGGTATGTTAGGTCAGCCTATATCTATGTTAATACCTGAAGTTATAGGTTTTGAAATTTTAAACAAATTACCTGAAGGCACAACAGCAACAGACTTAGTTTTAACTGTTGTAAAAATGTTAAGAGATAAAGGTGTTGTTGGAAAATTTGTTGAATTTTATGGAGAAGGTTTAAAAAATTTAACTCTAGCAGATAGAGCAACAATTGCGAACATGGCCCCAGAGTACGGTGCAACATGTGGATATTTTCCAGTAGATGAAGAAACATTAAAGTATTTAGAATTTTCAGGTAGAGATAATAAAATAATTAAAATTGTCGAAGAATACTCAAAAGCGCAAGGTCTTTGGAAGAGTAATAATATAGAATTTAGCGATACTATTTCATTAGATATGTCTACAGTGGTTCCTACAATATCCGGACCAAAAAGACCTCAAGATAAAGTATTATTAACAAATGCGTCAGATAATTTTAAAGAAGTTTTTGAAACCATTAATAATAGAAAAAATTTAAATAACTCAAATGTAGAAGGAACTGATTATAAAATAAGTGATGGATCAATATTAATTGCAGCAATCACATCATGCACAAACACTTCAAATCCAAATGTATTAATTGCAGCAGGTCTTCTTGCAAAAAAAGCTGTAGAGTTTGGATTAAAAACTAAACCATGGGTTAAAACTTCATTAGCTCCTGGATCACAAGTAGTTACTGATTATTTATCAAAAGCAGGATTAAATTCATATTTAGATGATCTTGGTTTTAATTTAGTAGGATATGGATGCACAACCTGTATTGGTAACTCTGGCCCACTGCCAGAAAATATAACAAAATCAGTTAAAAACGATAATATATATGCTGTTTCAGTTTTATCTGGTAATAGAAATTTTGAAGGACGTATATCTCCTTTAGTTAAAGCAAATTATTTAGCATCTCCACCACTTGTTGTTGCTTACGCTTTGGCTGGTTCAATGTTTGTGAATTTATACAAGGATCCTCTTGGTAAAAATTTAGAAGGAAAAGATATTTTTCTAAAAGATATTTGGCCATCTAACAAAGAAATAGAAGAGACTTTAAAAGTGTCTTTAAATCCTGAAATGTTTATAAAAAGATATTCAAATGTTTTAACCGGACCTGATCAATGGAGAAAAATTAAAACTGAAGAGAGCAGTATATATAATTGGAACGAAGGTTCTACTTATGTAAAAAAACCTCCGTTTTTTGAAAATATGACAGACGAGCCAGAAGGGTTTAAGTCAATAAATGACGCTCGACCATTATTAATTTTAGGAGATATGATTACAACAGATCATATATCTCCCGCAGGATCTATACAAAAAGATAGTCCTACAGGAGAATACTTTATGAAACATCAAATTTTACCTCAAGATTATAATTCCTATGGTTCAAGAAGAGGAAACCATGAAGTAATGATGAGAGGAACCTTTGCAAATATTAGAATAAAAAATGAAATGGCACCAGGTACTGAAGGAGGTTTTACAAAATTATATCCAGAAAATAAAGTTATGCCCGTATATGAAGCGGTCACAGAGTATAAAAAACGAGGAACAGATCTAGTTGTAATCGGAGGAAAAGAATATGGCACCGGATCCTCAAGAGATTGGGCCGCAAAAGGAACTAAATTATTAGGTGTGAAGGCTGTAATAGCTGAAAGTTTTGAAAGAATACATAGATCAAATTTAGTTGGCATGGGAATACTTCCATTACAATTTATAAATGGCGCAGACAGGAAGAAACTTAATCTTAAAGGCTCAGAATTGATAAGCATATTAAATTTAGAAAAAGGTATTAAACCTGGCGATAATTTAACCGTAGATATAAAATATATCTCAGGAGAGATTAAAAAAATTAAATTACTCTGTAGGATAGATACAAAAAATGAATTAGAATATTATAAAAATGGTGGAATTCTACAATATGTATTAAGAAACATGTTTTAATTATGGATCAAGAAATAGATTTAATTAATAAGAATACTAGAAATGAAAGAATTTTAAATTTTTTTAAAAAAAACTATAAAATATTTATTTTTTTAGTTTGTTTAATAATAATAGTAATAGTTATATTTTTTGGGTTAGAGTATTTTAATAAAAAAAAAAACCTAAAATTATCAAATAGATATAATAGCATTACTTCTAGTTATGAATTAAAAGATAAAGATTTTGTGATTAAAGAACTTAAAAATATTATTGAAGAAAAAAATAAAACTTACTCCCCACTGTCATTATTTTTCATTATTGATAACGATTTAATTTCTTCAAAAGTTCAAATAAATAATTATTTTGATTTAATCATAAACGATATCAAGTTAGACAAAGAAATAAAAAATTTGATAATTTACAAAAAGGCCCTTTATAATTCAGATAATATTTCAGAAGATCAATTAATCTCAATTTTAAATCCAATAATAAATAATAACAGCATATGGAAAGCTCACTCTCTATATCTTTTAGGTGAATATTTTTTTTCTAATGGTGAAAATCAAAAAGCAAAGGAATTTTTTGAAAAAATATTAATTACTGAAAATGCCAATGAACAAATAATAATAGAGGCGCAAAAAAGATTAAAAAGAGATTTACGTGAGCAAAATTAAAATATCCTTAATAATTAGTTTATTTTTATATAGCTGCTCATTAAACCCAAATTCAAAATTTTGGACGGATGAACAAGATCTAACCAAAGACAATAAGAATTATAAGATACTAAAAGTTTTTAAGGAAGATGAAAATAAAAAAAATGAATTTAATAAAAATATAGAGATTAAGCTTGTCTCTGAATTTAAAAATAAAAAATTTTATGAAAATTTAGATAATAATATTGGGTACCAAAATTTCGAAGGTGAGCTTGATACAATTTCTAAGTATAATTTTTCAAAAATAAAAGATTTTAATATCTATAAACCTGATCCAATATTTCATGATAAAGGAATAATTTTTTTCGAATCTGATGGAACAATTATAAATTTTGATTTTAATTCAGAATTATTATGGAAACAAAATATATATAGTAAAAAAGAAAAAAGAAATGGACCAATTTTATATTTTTCAATCTATAAAAATTTTTTAATAGTTGCTGATAATTTAGGTTATTACTATAAATTGGATTTAAATTCAGGCAAGCCTATTTGGAAAAAAGAAAAAAGCTCTCCATTTAATTCACAAATCAAATCATATAAAAATAATTTTTATCTAATTGATTCAGATAATGTTCTTAGATCTATATCAGTAACTGATGGCAATGAAAACTGGAATGTCAAAACAGATAGCTTTTTAATTCAATCTAAAAAAAGATTATCTCTCGTTGTAACTCCAGATAAAGTTATTTTTATAAATAAAGTTGGTGACATAACTGCTGTAGATATTTCAAATGGAGAATTAAAATGGCAAACTCCTACTCAGGATACAGCTGTTCATGCTGGTTCATTTTCAGTATCTAATTCAGATTTAGTTTTGGACAAACAAAATTTATATATTTCAAATAATAAAAATGGTTTTTTCTCAATAGATATTACAGGTGGAATTATAAATTGGAGGCAAGATTTACTTTCCATTACAAGACCTACCATTATAAAAAATTTAATTTTCACAATTACTCTAGATGGAAATCTTGTTTTAATTGAAAAAAAAACAGGGAACATAATTAGAGTTACTGATGTATTTGCGGAATTAAAAAAAAAAGAGAAAGAAAATATATTAGCTAACGGATTTGTTGTTGGAAAAAAATATGTCTATTTATCTACTAATAATGGTAAATTGTTTTTAATTGATATATTAATTGGAAAAACATCTAAAATTATAAAAATTGATAATCAGAATATTTCTGGACCTTTTGTTGTTAATAAATTTTTATACTTAATTAAAAATAAATCTATAATTAGATTAAACTAATATGCTTCTCAAATTATTAGAAAGACTTGGAAGAAAAAAAATTGTTTTAGATAGAGGTCCATCTCATCCAAAATATAACGAAGCAAAACCTTGGATGAATAGATATTACATTTTGTTTAGACACAGACCTAAATGGTTTCCTTTCAATATTTTAATTCATGAAATGTTAGATGATGACCATGGTGATGGTGTTCACAATCATTTATTCCCCTTTATGACCATCATCTTAAGAGGTGGTTACTTTGAAACATTAAAAAAAGGAAAATATTGGAGACCTCCTGGATATATTGGATTTAGATCAGCTAATACATTTCATAGGGTTGATTTAAAGCCAGGAACTAAGCCAATGACACTTTTTTTTTCTGGCCCATATGGTTTAAGAAGGGGACCGAGATCAGAATACGGTATAGATTTTAAAACTAAAATTAAGTAAAAGCACTTATTTTTTTAGAGATTGAAATGCTTGTAATGCTGAATTTCGCGCAGCTTCATGGTTAACAATTGGATGAGGATAATCTTTGCCGATTACTGCATTTATTTGATCTTGATACTTTCTTTCAAGTTCCCATGGTTTATGTAGATATTCTTTGGGAAAATTTTTTAACTCAGGTACCCACTTTAAAGTATACTCACCATTTTTATCAAATTTTTCTCCTTGCAATATTGGATTAAATATTCTGAAATAAGGTGCTGCATCTGCACCACTCCCAGCAACCCATTGCCATTGCGCAACATTATTCGCCTCATTAAAGTCTACTAAACAATTTCTAAAATATTTTTCACCTTCTTTCCAATGAATTCTTAAATGTTTAATTAAAAAAGATGCAACAATCATTCTTAGTCTATTATGCATCCAACCAGTTTCATATAATTCTCTCATTCCAGCATCAACTATAGGGTAACCAGTCATTCCTTTTTTCCAAGCTATGAGATGTTTATTATTTTTTACCCAGGGAAATCTATCAAATTCTTTTCTAAGATTTCCTTTGAGCATTTCAGGAAAATTATTTATTAGGCTGTGGGAAAACTCTCTCCATCCTAATTCATTGACATATTTTCTGTATCCTTTATCTTTATTTTTAATTTCACTGCATTGTCTCCAAATAGTTTCGACACTAATTTGTCCATGTTTTAAAAATGGAGATATTTTAGATGTACCTTCTATGTTTGGAAAATCTCTAGTATCACCATATTTTGATATTTTATTAATGATAAATTCTTTTGAAAATTTTAGAGCCTCCAATTCTGAAGGTTTCCAATATTTTTCAAATTTCTTATACCAATTTTTTTTTGGCAAAATTTGATCGATTTTGAAAGTACTTTTAAAAAGTAGATCAGACTTTTTTAATTTTTTTATGTTTGTTGGTTTGCTAGGCAATTTCTCCAAGTATCTTTGTTCAGCGTTTTTCCAAAAAGGTGTAAATACTTTAAAAGGTGTACCATCATCTTTAAGAACTTCATGATACTCAATTAAAATATTTCCTTTAAAGAGAGTAAAATTTATTTCATTTTTATTAAAATATTTTGCTAACTTTAACTCCGTATCTATTTGGGCAGGTTCATATACTTTATTTGAATATATCGAAATATCATCTTTAGTTTTTATATTAGTTAAAATTTTAAATTCATCGCCATTTAAAATTTCTAAATTGATATTGTATTTTTTAAGTTCACTTTTTAAATTTTCTAAAGATTTATATACCCACCACTTTTGAGCCTCTCTTTTATTACTAAATTCATTTTCATTAAAAATATATAAAGCACTTACTACTTCATGATTATTACTTGCATTGGATAATGCGGGGTTATCATTGATTCTTAGATCATCTCTTAACCAAACTACTGCTTTTTTAGTCATACTGATTAATACTAATCATTTTTGTTTAATAATTCTTGATACAAATTTTCATCTGCGTCACCTTCACATCCAATTATTAAGACATTTGAATTTTCGTCTAATTTAATCTTATTTTTGGCATATTTATCATTACAAAGACCAATTATAGAAATTATTCCAGGTGTTGCACATTCTCCTCCTATAATTTTTACATCGCTGAGTATTGAATGTGCAAGATATTTAATAGTTTTTGAAATATATTTATCTTCTACACAAACGCAATAATTTATAGAACTTTTAAGTATTTGCCATGGAACTAATGATACCTCTCCACACGACATTCCACCTAAAATACTTTCATTAATTATTTCAATTTTTTTTATTTTATTTTCTTTTATACTTTCAAGAACACATGCAGCATTATGTGGCTCTACTATTATAATATTTGGACTATAATTTAAGTATCTAGCTATTCCAGCAATCATCCCTGCAGCCATTCCTCCTACACCCGCCTGTAGTATTATATGTGAAACTTTTTGATTATTAATTTGATCTGAAATTTCTTTCATCATTACAGAGTATCCTGCCATTGTAAGTTTTGGAACTTCCAAATAATTTTCCCAGGCCACATCCTGAACTATCTGCCAGCCATTTTTTTTAGAATTCTTTATACATTCATTTAATGAATCTTCATAATTACCATTGACTCTTATTACCTCTGCTCCAAATTTTCTCATCTCATCTGCCCTTGACTCGCTTACAAATTTGCTGATAAATATTTTACAACTTAATCCTAATTTTTGAGATCCCCAGGCAACAGATCTACCATGATTTCCAGCGGTAGCTGTTGAAATTATGATGTTTTTTTTTCCATTTGAAATTTTTTCTACAGCATAAGCTCCTCCAAGAGCCTTAAAAGATTTAAGATGAAATCTCTTTGATTCATCTTTATAAAAAATTTTGTTTATATTTAATTTTTTAGAAAGTTTGTTTAAGGATAGCAATGGGGTAGGTGAATAATTTTCCCATTTAGATATAACTTTATATGCTTCATCAATTTCATTTCGTGATAGTATATCTAAAATTTTTTTTTTATTAAAATTGTTGTTGTTATTTTTTAAGAAATTAGAAAAATTCCAATCAGAAATTTCAAGTGACATATTTTAACAATCTAGGGTATTCTTCTTTTCCCACTCTGTAACAGATTTATTTTTGTCAAAATTTTCATCTAAATTGAAACTATCTATTTCTTGATTCTTTAATTTAATATAACTTTTAATTACGTCCTCACCAAAAATTTCATTAATTTCCTTATTGTCATTAAGTTTTTCTAAGGAGTCTTCTAATTGATCTGGAAGTCGAGATAACTCAGGGTAGTTCTCATAATCCGTATACATGTTACAATTTAAAATTTTCCCTGGATCAGATCTATTATTCATGCCAAATAATCCCGAAGCTATTACTCCTGCTTGTAAAAGATATGGATTTGCAGATCCATCCATCAACCTTAATTCAAATCTTCCAGGGTCAGGTATCCTAATCATATGCGTTCTATTGTTTCCAGAATATGAAATGCTCGATGGCGACCAAGATGCACCAGATTTTGTTGGAGGTGCATTTATTCTTCTGTAACTATTTATAGTGGGGTTAAAAAAGGCAGAAAGAGATTCTGCATGTTTCATAACTCCTCCTAAAAAATTATAAGCAATTTTGCTCAATCCATATCTATCGCTATTATCTAAAAATTTGTTTATATTTCCATTCCACAAAGATATATGTGCGTGACATCCGTTACCAGTAAGTGAAGAAAATGGTTTAGGCATAAAAGTAGCCCTTAAACCATGTTTTTCAGCTAGGGATTTAACCATAAATTTAAAAAAAACATGTCGGTCAGCTGTTATTAAGCAGTCTGAGTAATCCCAATTCATTTCAAATTGACCATTAGCATCTTCGTGGTCATTTTGATAAGGGCCCCAACCTAATTCAATCATAGAGTCACATATTTCCTTTATAAGATCATATCTTCTCATCAATGCAGATTGGTCATAACAAGGTTTTGATTGAATATCCCTATCATCTGCTATCTGATTTCCATCAGGTGTAATTAAGAAATATTCACATTCTACTCCAGATTTCATATTTAGGTTTTTTTTAGACAACATTTCAATTTGATTTTTTAATATAATTCTTGGAGAAGCTTTTACTGGTTTGCCACCCATCCAAAGGTCTGATGCTAACCATCCAACTTCTTTGTTCCATGGTAGTTGAATTAAACTATTAGGATCAGGTATTGCAAACATATCTGTATCTGCAGGTGTCATATCTAACCATGTTGCGAAACCAGCAAATCCCGCTCCATTTTTTTGCATCTCATTTATTGCTCTTGCAGGAACTAACTTTGATCTTAAAACACCAAAAAGGTCGACAAAGCTAATTAAAAAATATTTAATTTTTTTTGTTTTTGCAATTGACGAAAGATTTTTAGACATATTTTATATTAGCATATTTTTATTTAAAATAAGATAAAAAGAAGTCTTTATAATAAATTAAATTTACAAGTATGATAATAATAATTGCTACAGCTGCTCCATATTTAGCTTTGGGCCAAGCTAGTCTGGCCATTTTTTCTGGAGTTTTATTTTGATTTGTTTTTGTTTTTTCCTCTTGCATTTTAAAAAGGGCACATAAAATCTATGCGCCCTTAATTTTATATATTACCCGTCGGTAACATTATTTTTCCAATCATTAGATCCATGTCTTTTTCTTGCAAGTTTTTGAAGTTTTTCACTTTCTTGCCTTGCAGATATAAAAGTCCACCCTATCCAAATGACAAAGGCTATTAGAACCAAAATACCCTCAGTTCCAACTCCTGGATAAACAGCGCCTTGTACTTTATCAGCACTTAAGTGCTCTATCCAATTTGTTACTGTCGCCATATTATCCTCCTTTACCTACTGGCTGAGGCAACTGACTTTTCATCATCTTTAGCAGCCTCCATTATCTCGTAGTCTAGTCCAGCCAATTCTACTTCTCTAGGAATTCTAAGTTTACCCATTCCATGAAGAACTTTAGCTATTATCCAACCAGGGATAAAACCAAGAACTACAAACATTATTAATGCACCTATAAACATTCCTAAAGGATTGATAGCTGCATAATTTGAACCGTCCCACATAGCTCCAACGCTATATCCAGATGAAGGATATCCGTTTAGAACAAATCCACAGATAATTAAACCTGCAAATCCAGCATAACCGTGTACAGCTACCGCTCCAACAGCATCGTCAATTTTGAACTTTCGCTCAACCCAGTAATGCAATTTATAAGCGATGACTACACCAATCATACCAATGATCATCGATTGAATCGGATGATATAAATCATTTCCTGCAGAAGCACATATAATACCTGCTAGACCTGAAGAGTATGTCCAGAAAGGATCTCCTTTAGAAATAACATATCCAGCTAATAAACCACCAGATAACGACATTAAGAAGTTCATTGTAATACCACTCAATGTAGTTGGAGTTACGTATATGTTTGTTGCAGTAAAGTAAGTTACACCTTCCATTCCGTACTCAGGTCCAAGATTAAATATTGGTATGTTGCAAGCAGCATAAAAACCCCAGAAACCTGTATAGATTAGAAACAGTCCGACTGTTACTAGCCAAGGGTTTCTTGGTCCTATATTTCTTGGTTCACCCGAAGATGTAAACTTACCAATTCTTGGTCCTAAAACAGCCAATATACCGAGAGCAAATCCACCTGCTACTGCGTGAATAACACCAGAAGCATATGCATCGTGATATCCTAGTATTTTAAGCATCCATCCGTCAAAGTGCCATCCCCATGCAGCATCTATAGTCCAGAAAACTGAACCTATAGCAATTGCAAGTATTCCAAATGCAAAAGTTGTAATTCTTTCAATTACTGCACCCGAAACAATCGAAGCTGCTGTCCATGAAAATAACAAAAACGCCGCCCAGAAAACTCCACTAATATGGTCGCCCAAATTAACAGCCATTAGATCGCTGGTAGGTACATACCATTTAGCACTAAAAGCAGACTCATCGGTTATTAACGCCGCACTTTCATTCATTATTGATGGCGCAAGACCTGGCCCAGTTGGAAAAGCCCAATAAATCCACCAACCAAACAAGAACCATGTAACTGTTACTAAAGGTATCAGCATAGTATTCTTCATTAAAGTGTGTTGATGGTGTTTATATCGGGAAGCTCCAACTTCATACATACAAAATCCCACGTGGATCAGAAACATTAGCACAACAGTGATCCAATAATAAAATTCTGTAAATATGGTCGTCAATGCACCTAGTTCGTCAGTCATTTCAAACCTCCTTTTGATTTAACAATTGGATTATATTAATAAATCATTACCTTAGTACAATGATAAAAAAACTGCTTTGATGGCTGAATTTAAAATTAAAAATCAACCCATGGTAGATAATTTTTTTTAGATTCTTAAAATTTTCTGTAAGCTTTTTTTAAATCAACTAAAGGGTGGTTTGGTGACATTTGAAACTTCACCAAAAGTTCTCTTGCTATCATATCTCTGTCTTGTTGATTGTTTGGTAATTTAATTTTTTTTGGGATTGTAACCCATCCATTAGCGTTTCTATCAAAAACAGCGGGCCTATCTTCTTCATAACCCATGTGTACGTCTTCTAACCAGTTTAAATCATCCCATCCCATTGCTTCAACATATTTTTTTAGAAATGGTGTTATTCTAGAATAATCTGGAAGTAGATTTACATCATACCTGTAGCCAATTGTCTGACCTATCATTTTTTCTCTTGCGGACTCCTTCTTTTTACCTAACTGACCCTTTGTCTCTTTATTTTTTTTCTTTTTATTTTTTTTCTTACTCATGGTTTTAAATCTTGTGATAGTCGTCAACACCAACAGTATGATTTGTCCCAGATAAAGGAACTTTTGCTAGCGCTGATGCCTCCATAGTTAATGCCGCCATATCTTCTGGTTCTAAAGAATGTATATTTGTTTTTCCACATGCTCTAGCTAATAGTTGAGCTTCTAAAGTCATTGTATGCAAATAATTATAAACTCTAAGAGCTGCCTCGTCAGGATTTAACCTTTTTCTAAGCTTTGGATCTTGTGTTGCAACACCAACAGGGCAACGACCTGTATGGCAGTGATAACAATGACCTGCAGGTACGCCCATTTCTTTTTCAAAGTTCGACTCTGGTATTTCTTTATTACAGTTAAGAGCAATCATTGCTCCTGTTCCAATTGCAATTGCATCTGCACCTAATGCAAGTGCTTTAGCCATATCTGCACCGTCCCTTACTCCACCTGCATAAATAAGTGTAACTTTTCCTGTTTGACCTACATCATCTAATGCTCTTCTTGCTTCTCTAATTGCCGCAATACCAGGAATACCGGTGTTTGCAGCTGCAATATGAGGACCTGCTCCTGTTGACCCTTCCATTCCATCTAAGTAAATAGAGTCTGGATCACATTTTGCCGCCATTCTAACATCATCATATACTTTTGCCGCTCCAAGTTTTAATTGTATTGGTACTTTATTTTTTGTTAATTCTCTTAACTCTTGAACTTTTAAAGCTAAATCATCTGGACCCAACCAGTCAGGATGTCTTGCAGGAGATCTTTGATCAATACCTGCGGGTAACGACCTCATTTCAGCCACTTGATCTGTAACTTTCTGGCCCATTAAATGACCACCCATTCCTACTTTTTGACCTTGTCCAATAAATACTTCTATGCCATCTGCTAGTTGTGCATGATGTGGATTAAAACCATATCTAGATTGAATACATTGGTAGTACCATTTTTCAGAATATCTTCTTTCATCAGGTATCATTCCACCTTCACCGGAACATGTTGCGCTTCCAGCCATAGTAGCACCTCTTGCTAAAGCAGTTTTTGCTTCATAAGAAAGAGCTCCAAAGCTCATTCCAGTAATATAGACAGGAATGTCAAGTTCAACAGGATTTTCACATCTTGGTCCTATTACTGTTTTAGTTTCACACTTTTCTCTGTATCCTTCAATTACAAATCTTGTAAGAGTACCTGGTAAAAAAACCAAATCATCAAATGTGGGAATTTTTTTCATTAATGCCATTCCACGCATTCTATATCTTCCTAATTGAGCTTTAATATGAATATCGTCTATAACTTCAGGTGTAAAAATTGCATTGTAACCTAATAAACTTTTATTTCTTTTTGAAAATTCTGTTTTACCGTTTCCATTTGAGTGACCGTTCGATTTTCCATTTTTCTTTTTTGTCATTATATAGCTCCTTTTTTTTCTGTTGGTTCTAATGCGTCATAATTCCAAAGTTTTTTTCCAGCAACAACTTTCGTCATTTTAGATACATCAAAATTATCACCAATTTCCGCAACATTAAGTTTTCTATTAAGCCAATCTATATCACTTTTTGTCATAGGCGACTCAATCGCATCACTTCCAAAAGAACCAATTTTTCCACCAACATATATTGTTCCATCATACATAGAGTCTCCTAGGTTAATTCCTACATCTCCTAAAATAATTATTCTTCCTCTTTGCATCATAAAACCTGTAAAAGCGCCTGCATCTCCCCCAACTACTATTGTTCCACCTTTTTGATCTATACCAGTTCTAGCACCAACGCTTCCTTTGCAAATTAAATCTCCGCCTCTTAGTGCTGCCCCAAAACATGATCCTGCATTTTTTTCAATCACAACTTTACCAGCCATCATATTTTCAGCACATGACCACCCAACACGTCCATTAACTCTAACTGTTGGTCCATCAATAGATCCTATTCCAAAATATCCTAAACTTCCTTCAAAAATTAAATTCAGTTTATTTAATATTCCAACCCCTAAACTATGTTTTCCTTGTGGATTTTTAATAACTATTGTTCCATATCCTTGACTCATTAAGTCATCAATTTTTTTGTTTGCTTCTTTACAGTCCATATTCATTACGTCTAAGTCAGTTCTTTTATTAAAATCTACATCGTAGGTTCCCCAATAATAAAAATTTTCTGCCTCATCAGGGTTAAAAAATTTTTGTTGTGTTTTGCCTTTGAGTACTTCAGTATGAAGTCCCATTGATTGGGCTTTAGTTTTCTTTTCTTCAGTTTTTATATTTGCCATACTTTTACTTCTCCATCAAATGGGTCATATGTGTCGATTTCCTGAGGAAGTATTGATCTTATTGCAATTTCCTCTGAACCCATTGCTACTAAATCATCAGACTCATACAGTACCAATGGTTTTGCAGCCATAGTATCTTTTGCCATACCTAAAGAGTCTTTTGTTGCAACAAAATAAGTAAAAACACCATCTAAACCGCTTAACGAGTCTTTCATTCCCTCTTCTAATGTTGCTCCGTTTCTCATTTTTTCAGCTAAGTAAACTGCTATAAGTTCTGAGTCACACTCAGACATAAATCTCATGCCTTTATTCTCAAGGGCTCTTCTGTTATTCCAATAATTCGTTAGTTGTCCATTGTGAACAACAGATACATCGCTAAATGGATAACCCCAAAAAGGATGAGCAGATTTTATATCTACACCAGATTCTGTAGCCATTCTTGCATGACCGATTGCATGAGTTCCTTTTAAGTCTCCCAACCCGTATCTTTCCGAAACTACTTTTGCATCACCTAAATCTTTTATTAATTCGAGAGATTTACCAATCGATAGTATTTCAACGCTATTAATACTTTCAATTTTTTTTGAAAATTCCATTAAGTCTTTATCGTATTCTATTTCATATCTAAAAGAATATGGAGTAAGTCTGTCCTCTTTGATAATTTTTACATCAAGTGTGCTTAGCATTTGATCAACTAGTTTTTTTCTTTCATCATAAATACTAGCATCTTCGTTTACAGAACTACTTCCCTCACCGACATTTTCACCTACTTTAAATCGAAGAATAAAATTTTTTCCATCATTGTCAGCATATAAAGCATAACCAGTTGAATCTGGACCTCTATGCTTAAGAGCCTGCAACATTTGTTGCAGCTCTGAACCAACATTTGAGGTTTTTCCTCTATGTATTAATCCCGCAATTCCACACATATAATTTATCCTTATAATTTAAAAACTAAGGAAGACAATCTAAATATGTATCAAGATCCCATTGTGTTGTAGCTCCAAGGAATTTTTCCCATTCATCATTTTTGTACCAATGGAATACCTTATACATTTCATCAGGCATTGCTGATTTGATCACTTCGTCCTCAGCTAACCTATCTAAAGCCTCTCCTAAACTTAATGGTAATTTTTTAACATCTTTACCAGCTTTTTTAGCTTCATATATATTTCTAGACTCAGGTGCTGAAGGTTTCATTTTTTTACTTATTCCCTCGTCACATGCTTTTAATATTGCTGCGCCCAATAAATAGGGATTATGCATTGAGTCCACAGATCTATATTCAAATCTTCCTGGTGCCGAAACTCTTAAACCACAAGTTCTATTCTGATACCCCCAGTCTGCATAAACTGGAGCCCAAAAGCCTTGATCCCAAAGTCTTCTGTATGAATTAACTGTTGAAGATCCTAATGCAGTTAAAGCCGGTAAATGTTTCATAATTCCAGCTATTGATTGTAATCCAATTTTTCCTGGTAATTGCATATCTTTAGTATCAGGCATAAAAGTATTTGTTCCTCCAGAAACATAACCAAAAACTTCTTCAACACCTGGTAATTTTTTATTGCCAAGTTTATTTATTGAAATTTTTCCACCTTTCCATAAAGACATATTAGTGTGACAACCGCTTGCCGAGACACCCATAAATGGTTTTGTCATAAAACAAGCAATTAAATTGTTTTCTCTTGCGACCTGTGCACAAATTTGCCTATAGGTTGATAATCTGTCTGCATTTCTAAGAGCATTATCATATGTCCAGTTCAATTCTAACTGACCTGGCGCATCTTCATGGTCTCCTTGTATCATGTCTAATCCCATCGCTTTAGAGTACTCAATTACCTTCATAAATACTGGTCTTAATGACTCAAACTGGTCAATATGATAACAATAAGGTTTAGAAAAACCTTCTCCAGTTGGTGTTCCATCTGTGTTTTTAGTCAACCACATCATTTCAGGTTCTGTACCAACTCTTAATTCTAAGCCATGTTTTTTTTGGAATTCATCCATAAATATTCTTAGATTTCCTCTGCAATCGGAAGTTAAATGACCACCTGGATTTTCTCTTTCTTCCCTATTCCTAAAACATGTAACAAAAACTCTACCAATTCTCTTGTCCCACGGAAGTTGAACAAATGTTTCTGGATCCGGTATTCCTACAAGCTCCATAGCTTCTGGTCCATAACCAATATAATTTTTGTGGCGGTCTACAAATAAATTTGCTGTAGCTCCATAAACTAATTGAAAACCTTTTTCAGCAGTTCTTTCCCAATGATCTGCGGGTATTCCTTTTCCCACAACTCTTCCCGTTACAGAAATGAATTGATAATAAATATAAGTTATTCCTAACTCATTAATTTTTTCTCTTACCCTTTTAACTAATTTTGCTCTACCTGGTTGATTTACATGTTTTTCAAGATCAGTCATTTTCCCCCTTAGAATTTTATGATTAAAAAGGTAACTGAAAAAAA
>CAZBRW010000006.1:0-2138 GCA_964494555.1 uncultured Candidatus Pelagibacter sp.
TATCTATAAAAAGGTTTCCTTGATGCATATCTGCATGAAAAAAACCATCTCTTACAGCATGTCTTAGAAAATGTTGAATAATATCAGATGCAAGAATATTTATATCAATTTTTTTTGACTTAATAATTTCTTTTTCTCTAATAGATACTCCATCTACCCAATCAAGCGTTAGAATCTCTTCTCCAGTATAATTCCAATAAATTTTAGGAACCCTAAAACCTGCATCATTTTTGGTATTATCAAAAAATTCATTTGCGGCAGCAGCTTCAAATCTTAAGTCCATCTCGTGGTTTGTTATTTCTTTCAGCAAAAAAACGACTTCAACTAATTTTAGTCTTTTAGTTTTTTTTGCAAAACTCTCGATTATATAAGCTAATAACATTAGGGCATCTATTTCCTCGTTAAAAATTTTTTTTATATCAGGTCTTAGGATTTTGATTGCAACATCCTTAATTATGCCATCATCATTTATTTGAGCTTTATGAACTTGTGCAATCGATGCTGCCGCAACAGGTTCACTAAAATTAATTACTGAGTTAAAAGTTTTTTCTCCTATATTTTTTTTTAATATATATTTTGCCTTATCATTTGAGAAAGCTGGTAGTTTATCCTGCAGTTTTTCCAGTTGAGTAGATAATTCTTCACCAATTATGTCCGGCCTAGTTGCAAGAAATTGGCCTAATTTAATGAACGTTGTTCCCATGTCCTGAATCGAATTGCAAAATTTTTCTTCCTCACTCTGACCATCTTTTCTGGTAGTATTTGATAAAGAAATAGATAATAGATTGAATAAAAAAATAATTAACTTTGGAGGTTGATGAATTTTTGAAATTACTTTTAAAGCCTCGGACTTACTTAATTTCCTAGCTATTTTGAACAAAATATAAATTTTTTTAAACATTAAACTTTCCAGCCAGAATGTATTGCAACTATACCACCACTTAAATTTCTGTACTTACAACTTTCAAAATTGTTATCTTTTAAAATTTCTATCAACTGCTCTTGGTTGATAAAATCATCAATGCTTTTTATTAAATAATTATATGGTTTTTCGTCCCCAACTATAATTTTTCCTATTTTTGGTATGAATTTAGAATAAATTTTATAAATACTTTCTAAATTAGAATTTTCTATTTTTGAAAATTCTAAACAAAAAAAACGACCACCTTTTTTAAGAACCCTGTAAGCTTCCGAAATAGTTTTTTCTATATTTTTTGTGTTTCTTAAACCAAAACTAATTACGTAAAAATCAAAGTAATTGTCCGGAATGGTCAATTTTTCCGCAAATCCTACTTTCCATTTTAAATTTTGATAATTTTTAAGTCTTTTTTTGCCTTTTTCTAACATTTTTATATTTGGATCTAAGCATAAGACTTCTGCTTTTTTATTTGTGGTTTCATAATATAATTTTGCAATATCTCCCGTTCCACAACCTACATCTATAAGATTTTGATTTACAGATGGATTCATCATTTTAATTAAATTATTTTTCCAACTTCTGTGAACACCTAATGACATCAAGTCATTCATTAAGTCATATTTGTCATAGACTTTATTGAATACATTTTGCACTAGACCTTTTTTTTGTTGTAAGCTTTGTTGCATATTTTATTTATTTATTTTAAACAATATAATCACAAATGCCAGAATTGCCAGAAGTAGAAATAGTTAAGCAGTCTCTTGAAAAGACAGTGAAATTAAAAAAAATCAAACAAGTTCTTATAAAAAATAAGAATTTGAGGTTTAAGATTAAAAAAAATATTACAAAAGAATTAAAAAATGAAAAAATACTTAATGTAAAAAGAAAATCAAAATATCTTATTTTTTATTTAACTAAATCTAAATATTTAATAATTCATTTTGGAATGTCAGGAACTTTGCATTTAATAAAAAAAAATAAAAGAAATATTAATACAAATCTTAGTTTTTATAGTGAAAAAAATCTTCCAAAAAAACACAATCATGTAGAAATTATATTTGATAAATTTAGATTAATTTATAACGACCCCAGAAGATTTGGCTTTATTATATTGTTTTTATCTAATCAAAAATTTTTGGATTTTTTCAAGAAACTAGGTTTAGAACCTTTAGATATAGGTTTTAATTATAAATATTTAAAAAATAAAATATTTTACAGA
>CAZBRW010000006.1:2238-25822 GCA_964494555.1 uncultured Candidatus Pelagibacter sp.
ACCTTTAGATATAGGTTTTAATTATAAATATTTAAAAAATAAAATATTTTACAGACAAAAAAATATTAAAAATATTTTACTGGATCAATCTATAGTCTCAGGACTTGGTAACATTTATGTAAATGAAATTTTAAACTATTCTAAAGTAAATCCGAAAAAATATGGATTTAAATTATTACCCAATGAAATTAAATTAATTGTAAAGTATTCAAAAGTAGTCATAAAGAAAGCAATTATAAAGGGAGGATCGTCCATTAGAAATTTTAAAAATTCAAAAGGACAAAAAGGATCATATCAAAATGAATTTAGAGTTTACGATAGAAATGAAAAAGAGTGCATCAACAAGTATTGTAAGGGAATAATTAAAAGAATTTTTATTACAAATAGGTCAACTTTTTTTTGCGAAAAATGCCAAAAATAACTTATTATTTTATTGACCACTGAAAGATTGCAAGTTATAGATCGCGCCTATGGCAAACACAAAATCAGCAATTAAAAGAATAAGAAGAATATCAAAGCAGACCACTGTAAATAAAATTAGAAAAAGTAGATTTAAAAATGCCATAAAGAAGATGCAGTTGATTATTTCTAAAAAAGACAAAAAAAAGGCTTTAGAATTTTTACCAAAGTTTAATTCAGAGCTAATGAAAATTTCTAAATCTGGAATAATAAAAAAAAAGAATGCATCGAGAAATATTTCAAGAATAACCAAAAAGATAAACAGCTTATAACAACTTTAAGTAGTGCTTAAATTTCTTTAGAAACCATACAACCCCCTACAACTTTTAGTATAAAGGCCACAATATATAAATTTGCAAATAAAGAAATTACCACATGTAGTTTAAATTTTTTCAAAAAAGGTAAATTTTTTTTTACTAAAAGATATTTTTGTAAAATTCAATTAAAAAGTTTATAAAGTTCTAGCTTAAGTTTATTCAATTAGAGATTTTATTTTTTTTTGAAATTTTAAAATAATTTATTGCAAAAAAAAGTATTTAAGGATTTAACTCAATCTCTCTCATGAAAAAAAATTTAATCGAAAATAACAAAGAACTCCACGAAAAAAAATTAGATTGGGTGTCTGTTCAATCTGAAATGAAATCAAAATTTGGATCAGATATTTATGATAGCTGGCTAAAAAAAATTGAATTTATAGATGAGTTTAATAATTATATTTTAATATCAGTAACAACAAGATTTATTAGAGACTGGATCACCTCAAGATATATAGATCAAATTTTACAAATAGTAAAATCATATAATAAAAATATATCTAGAATAGAATTCTCAATAAATCATAAAAAAGATAATATTTCTGAAAATCTTAGTGAAAATGCGATTGATAATAAAATTAATACTGAAAATGTTTCATTTATTAAAGATACATATCTTCAATATAATAGAATTGATCCAAATAAAAATTTTGAAAATTTTATAGTAGGCTCAAGTAATAAGCTCGCATACGAGGCTTCAAAAAAAGTTTCAGAAAATATATCTCAATATAATCCTCTTTATATATACGGAGGAGTTGGGATGGGCAAAACTCATTTACTAAATGCAATTGGTTTAAATTACAAAGAACAAAAAAAAGTAATGTTTATTTCTGCTGAACGTTTCATGTATCAATTTGTGAAATCTATAAAAAATAATGACATGGTAAAATTTAAAGAATATTTTAGAAATACAGATGCCTTATTGATTGATGATATTCAGTTTATGAATGGAAAAGAAGCAATGCAGGAAGAGTTTTTCCATACATTTAATGCGTTATTAGACAAAGGTTCACAAATAATTCTATCTGCAGACAGATCTCCAAATAAACTATTGAGAATACAGGAGAGAATTAAATCCCGGTTCTCTGGTGGTTTAGTTGTTGATATTCAAAATCCTGATTACGATTTAAGGTATGAAATAGTAAAGTCAAAATGTAATGAATTAAACTTATTATATTCAAATCAGTTAAACATCACAAAAGAGTTGCAAGAATTTATAAGTTCTGAGGTAAAAACAAGTATTAGAGAATTAGTTGGAGCACTTAACAGGATAGTGTCTTTCTCAAGAATATACAACAAAATACCAAATATTTCAGAAACTAAAATAATTTTAAAAGATCTATTAAACTTATCAGAAAATAAAGTAACCATTGATTTAATTCAGACTATAGTTTGTAAATATTTTAAAATTAGTAAAAATGAAATGTTGTCATCTAGAAGGTCAAGATACTTAGTTAGGCCAAGACAAACAGCTATATATTTGGCAAAAATTTTAACATCAAAATCACTACCAGAAATTGGTAGAACATTTTCAAATAGGGATCATACAACTGTGATTCATTCAGTTAAAACAATAGATCGATTGATAAAAGAAGATAATGAACTAAAAATAAATGTAGATAATTTAAAAAATAAAATTCTTTATAACAAAGATAATGAAATTTAATGTAAATCAAGCAGATCTTCAAAAATCGCTCAACTATTGTCAAGGCGTAATAGAGAAAAGAAGTACTTTGCCCATACTTTCAAATGTTTTATTAGATGCAGGGAATTCTAATTTAACAATTACAGCAACAGATTTAGATTTAATTTTTATTCATAAAATTAAAGATGTTAAGATTCTTGAAGAGGGCAAAACTACAACACAATCTTCAATTATGTATGATATAGTAAGAAAATTTAATTCTGGAAAATTAATAAATTTTTCACATGAAGGTAATAATAAAATTCATTTAGAGTCCGAAAATTCATCATTCAACTTAAACTGCATTGACTCCTCAGAATTTCCCATAGCTGATGAAAATTTTAATCAAAATGAATTTTCTTTAAATTCTAAGCATTTGTTGAAACTTCTAAATAAATGCAAATTTTCAGTTTCCAACGATGAAACAAGACATTATTTAAGTGGAATTTATTTTCACCAAACTCAAACAGATGAAAAATTTTATCTAACTGCTGCAGCCACAGATAGCCATAGGATGTCTATCTCTAAATTACTGCTCACAAATAAAATAGAGTTTGAACCAATAATCTTGCCAAAAAAAACGATTTTTCAATTATGTTCTCTTTTAGAGGACTATGAAGGTGAAGTAAAAGTATCAAATATTAAGTCTAAAATTAAATTTGAACTTAATAATAGCATCTTGATTTCCAAGTTGATTGATGGAAAATTCCCAAATTATTTACAAGTTATACCAAGAGAAAATAAAAAAAAATTAGAGGCTAATCTCAAGGTGTTTTTAGACTCTGTAGATAGAGTAGCATCAGTTTCTTTGGATAAAAAAGATGGTGTTAAATTTAACATATCAAAAAATATATTAAACTTATCTGTAAACAATACTAATAGTGGCGACGGTAACGAAAGTCTTGATGTTAAATTTGATCATGATTTGGATATTAGTTTTAATTCTAGGTATCTGATTGATATTGCCTCACAATTGAATGGAGATATTATTGAAATATACTTTAAAGATACTGGATCTCCAGCATTAATTAAAGATCCATCAGATTTTGATAGCATCTACGTTGTGATGCCTATGAAAGGTTAGAAATATTATCTAGCTCTTTGTAAATTTTGTCTTGTAGAAAATTCAAAAATTTTTTTTGATCTTGACCTGGTAAGATTGGATCTAAAATAGATATTATAATCTTACCATTAGATACTAATTTTCCAGACTTTGGCCAAACAGTTCCTGAATTTATTGCAATAGGTTGGCAAATAATTTTTAGTTCATCGTAAATTCTTGAAACTCCCTTTTTAAATGTTGATCTATCATTGGAATTCATACGAGTTGCCTGAGGAAAAATGATCAATGGTCTATTTGTAGAATTAACCACTGATTTAATATTTGATAAAAAATCTAGATTTTCTTTTTTAACTTTATTTCTATCAATAGAAATTGAACCTATTTTTAGCAAATACCAACCAAATACTGGAATTTTTATTAACTCTTTTTTCAAAATAAATACAGGAGAATTGAAAATTGTTTGCAAAAAAAAAGTTTCAAACATTGACTGATGAGAGCAAGCTATAAAAAATTTTTTATCTCTTATAATATTTTCTTTTCCTTTAACAATAATTTCAGTTGAAAGAAAAATTTTTAAACAAATTTTTGACCAATAGCCCATCAACTTTCCTCCAAATAAAGTAATTTTTTGAGGTAATAATAAGGATGGTAGAAAAATTATTGAGATAAATATAATCCCAAAAAAGAAAAAAAATAAAAATAAAAAATTTCTTAGCATTAAATTAAAACTAAATTATATCTAAAATTTTTTCCCTTTTTTTAATAATAGTAATTTTATTTTTCTTAATTAAAATTTCTATAGGCTTAGGTCTTAAATTGTAATTAGAGCTTAAAGACATACCATAAGCTCCTACGTCGCAAATTATTATAAAATCATTTTCGTTTAATTTTTGAAATTTTTTTAAAAACAAGAAACTATCTGTAGTTTCGCATATTGGTCCTACAAATTCTATATTTTTGTTTAAAAAAGAATTTTTCTTTTGTGCTGGAATAATTTTATGTTTAGCACCATACAATGCAGGCCTCATCAAGTCATTCATACCTGTATCTAGTATTACAAAATTTTTATTATTTGTTTTCTTTATGTATATAACTTTAGAAATTAATACACCAGCGTTACCTATTATAGATCTTCCTGGTTCAAAAATAATTTTTGATTTTTGATTTTTATAAAATTTATAAACTTCTCTGCTATATTTACTATAATTTAACTTCTTTATTTTATCATTATAAGAAATTCCCATTCCTCCACCTAAATCAATAAACTCGAAGAAGTGACTGGACTTATTTATTATCCTATTAAGAATTTTAAGCATTTTCACGTATGGCTTATAGTCTAAAATTTGGCTTCCTATGTGAATACTTAAGCATTTAAGTTTCAAGTATTTTGATTTTTTTATTGAATTTACCAAATTATAAAAGTCTTTTTCAGCAATTCCAAACTTATTTGTTTTTTTACCAGTTGAGATTTGACTTAAGGTTTTTGCATCAACATTAGGATTTAATCTAATTCCAATATCTACAATTTTTTTTTTTGATTTTGCAATTCTTTCTATTTTAATTATTTCGCTTTTTGATTCAGCATTTATTAATAGAATTTTTTTGTTTATAGCAAAAGATAATTCCTCAGAAGTTTTACCTACACCAGAAAATACTATTTTTTTTGGATCAATACCTGCTTTTAAAGCTTTAATTAGTTCACCCATTGAAACAACGTCCGCTCCACAACCAAGTTTTTTTATTTCTCTCAATAAATATAAATTGCTATTAGACTTAACTGAAAAGCAAATTAAGGGCTTAAAACTATTAAAATTTTTTTTAAAATTTAAAATATTTTCTTTAATTTTTTTGTAAGAGTAACAATAAATTGGTGTACCAAATTTTTTTGCTAGTTTTATAGAGCTTATATTTTCTACAGAATACGTTTTATTTATATAATTCATTATTATTAATACTTTTTTTCAGTTTTATTAGCTCAAAGTATATTTTTTTAATATAATTTGGTTTTTTTTAGCTTTATATTCAGGATCACCTTTTTTTCCACATGAAATCAAAAAAATAAAAAAAAATAATATTAATATAATGTTTTTTTTCATTTTATTTCTTTTTTGTATTTATTTATCATTTTTTTTATATTACCAAAAGAAGTTCCTCCATATGATTTCTTTGAATTTATAGAATTATTTAAATCAAAGACATCTAAAACATTATTATTTAATCTTGGTTCAATTTTCTTTATTTCATTGAGGTTTAATTCACTTAACATTTTATTTTTTTTTTCACAATAATTTACTAATTCTGCTGTGATTTTATATGCTTTTCTAAATGGATAGTTTAGTTCCCTTACTAAATAATCTGCAAAATCTGTTGATGTTATAAATCCCTTATCGGCAAGATTTTTCATCTCTTTTTTATTAAAAAACACATTTTTCAAAACTTCGTTTAAAACCAATATAGAATTTTTTAATTGATCAAAAGTATCAAATACAAATTTTTTATCATCCTGCAAGTCTTTGAAATAAGATAATGGAAGTCCTTTCAAGACAGTTAACATTGAAAATAAGTTTCCATAAATTGCTCCAGTTTTACCTCTAATTAATTCAAGAGGGTCGGGATTTTTCTTTTGAGGCATAATTGAGGATCCAGTTACAATTTTATCATTTAAAGAAATAAGATTGAAAGCTTCAGAATTCCAAATTATAAATTCCTCAGAAATTCTTGAAATGTGCATAGAGCATAGCGATGAAGCATACAAAAAATCGACTGCAAAATCTCTATCGGAAACCGTATCTATAGAATTTCTTGTAGGTTTACTAAATTTAAGTTTTTTTGAAGTATAATTTCTATCTATATTAAAAGAAGTTCCAGATATAGCCCCTGCACCAAGAGGGTTTTCCATTAAATCTAAAAAATTTTTTTGAAATCTTTTCTTGTCTCTATTAAACATCTCAACATAAGCAAGAAGATAATGCGCTAAAGATATAGGTTGCGCATTTTTTAAATGTGTAAATCCGGGCATAACCGTATAAATATGTTTTTCGGAATTATTTATTATAATTTTTATTGTAGTAGTTAAGTTTTTAATAATTTCATTATTGGCTTTTCGTAACCATAATTTAAAATCTGTAATCACTTGATCATTTCTTGATCTTGCTGTGTGTAAATAGCCCGCATCTTCTCCAATTATTTCAAATAATCTGTTTTCAATATTCATATGGATATCTTCGTATCTTGAATTAAATTTAAATTTTTTCTTTATTATTTCATTAGATATTTTTTTTAATCCCCAAATTATTTTATTTTTTATTTTTAAAGTGATTATTTTTTGCTTACATAGCATTTCAACGTGCACTATTGATGCTTCAATGTCTTCTCTAAACAATCTTTTATCAATATCAATTGAAGCTCCAAATTTTTTAAAATTATATGAAGTTTCTTTTGAAATTCTAGAACTCCAGACTGATTTATTTTTTTTTTCTTTAACCATTTAATATAAATATACCTTTTGAATTAATTTATTAACTTTTAATTTCTAAAAAAAAACATAATAATAACTTCATGAAATTTAGTTTAAATACTACAATTATTGAGCCAGATCAAAGTAATGAGATCAATAATGCTGTAATATTACTTCATGGATATGGTGGAGATGGAAAAGATATAAGCTCTTTAGCTTACAATTGGAAGAGATATTTAAAAAATACAATTTTTTTATGTCCCGACGGACATGAAATTTGTCAAATAAACCCTTCAGGATATCAATGGTTTGATTTAAGCAATGATAATCAGAATTATATAAATGCAGAAGCTATAAAGTCAGAATTAATTATTAAAAAATTTATAGATGAAGTAAAAATTAAATATAATCTTGACTATTCTAAAATATGTTTATCCGGATTTAGCCAAGGATGCATGATGGCAATAAATGTTGGATTTACTTTAAATTATAATTTATCTTGCATTGTAGGATTTTCTGGAAAAGTAATTGATAAGAATGACTTATCAAAAAGATTAACTTCCAAATCTGATATATTACTTATTCATGGAGAATTAGATACTGTTGTCCCACCATCAAATCTTCTTGATGCTAAAGATTTTTTTTTGAGAAATAAAATTAATATTTTTTCAAAAATTATTAATAATTGTGAACACAATATATCAGTTGAAGCCTCAAGTGATGCACTAACTTTTATTAAGCAACATTTATATATTTAATAAAATTTTAATATTTAATATGTTACATTGATAATTTATTTTATTTAAGCTAATCTATTCCAATGAATAATTTAAATAGTCAAAATATTTCACTTGAAAAATGTCCTGCATTAGTTCTTAATGCTGATTATAGACCTTTAAGTTATTATCCTTTATCTCTTTGGAGTTGGCAAGACTCAATCAAGTCTGTTTTTTTAGACAGAGTAGTTATTGTAAATCACTACGATAGAGTAATTAGAAGTCCATCTTTTAGTATGAAGCTTCCAAGCGTTATAGCTTTAAAATCATTTATAAAACCTCAATCAAATCCAAATTTTACAAGATTTAACGTTTTTTTAAGAGATAAATTTTCATGTCAATATTGTGGTAGTAAAAATGATTTAACTTTTGATCATTTGCTACCAAGATCAAAAGGAGGAAAAACTGATTGGGATAATGTAGTGACAGCTTGCTCGAGCTGTAATGTTCAAAAGGGAGGCAGGCTACTCAAAAGCTCTGGCATGAAACTAAATCAATTACCCCACCAACCTACAACTGAAGATTTGCATAGAAATGGAAAAAATTTTCCACCTAACTTTTTACATAAAAGCTGGATGGATTATTTATATTGGGATGTAGAACTTGAGCCTTAATTAAATTTTTTCAGAAATTGTAATTGCAATCCTTGAACTTATTTTAATAATCTTATCCATTATTGAATAAAGTCCATCTTTACTTGCACCATTTTCGTAAGCTATATCTTTATGATGAAGCTCGTCTTCTCTGAATTTTATAATCTTATCTTTTAAATTTTTTTCGTCTTCTTCAATCTTATTAATTTGATTTTGATAATGTTCGTCAATAACTTCTTCTACTGAAGCAGTACATAACATTGCAGCTTTATTTCCAAGGATCGTAGAGCCAAATCCTAATCCAATGCCCAATAAATCCCAGAGAGGTAGAAATTTAGTTGGTTTAATTTTTCTCTTTTTTATCTCTTTATCAAAAAAATCTGCATGTTCTTGTTCATGAATTTTCATCTCTTCAATTTTTTCTTTTAATTTATCGTTCTTCATAATAGTCTTTAAAGCAAGAAGTTGACCTTCATAAATTTTAATAGCTCCCCTCTCACCTGCATGGTCTACTCTTATAAATTCCTCTAATAATTTTTTATCTGTTTTTTTCATTTTTAATAGTTTTAATAATTAATATAACAATTATTATTGATAAAAATATATTTATAGTCGCAAGTGAAAATCCTAATAATTTAAAGGTTACATCTTTACAATTAGGTTGAGTTTCTTTTAATGACTTAAGCAATTCATCTTTATCAATGATGTCTGTATTATTAGATGTACAACCTGAAAATTCTTTAAAAATATTATTTTCTATTCCAACATGATAACCGGACAATATAGCGCTTAGTAAAAAAGTAATTACTAAAAGATAAATCCAAAGTTTATTTTTTAAGTTATAATATCCATAAAAACAGAAAAAAATTGCAATCATATAGGGTACCCTTTGATATATGCAAAGAACACATGGCTTTACTCCTAAAATATATTCAATGTAAACAGCGCTCAACAAAGTAAAAATACTTATAGCTGTTATTAATAAATAAAGGCTTTTTAATTTTAAAAGTTTGTTCATTTAAGAAGTAAAATTTAACAAGAAATTATAAACCATGTATCCAATAAAAATTAATAAAATTCCTAAAAGAATTGAAAAAGGTAAAAGTTTTTTCTCGATCATTTTTTTCATTGTGGGTCCAAAATTTCCTATTAAAAAAGCAATTATAAAAAATCTTGATCCTCTAGTTAAAGCAGAAATAATAATAAAATAAATTAAATTAAAGTGCACGAAACCACTGGTGATCGTAAGCAACTTAAAAGGGACTGGTGTAAAACCAGCTATCGCTAGGAGCGTCATCCACGCTATTATGCCTCCTTCTGAAGATACCTTATCTTTTAAAAAGGAAGCATTGTCCACTCCATATAATTCAAAAATTTTAACACCAACTTCGTTAAAAAAAACATATCCTATAAAATAACCTAAACATGCTCCAAGCACTGAGCCAATAGAGGCGATAAGTGCTATTCGAAACCACTCGTTCCTTTTTGCTATTGTCATTGGAATTATTAAAATATCTGGAGGTATTGGAAATATAAAGCTCTCAAAAAAAGATATAAATCCTAGAATTATTTTTGAGCTCTTATGTCCTGCAAGTTTTATTGATTTTTCATAAAGCTCTTTAAACATATTTTCTTTTAATACAATAGTTCTTTTTATACTATCATTATTAAAATATATATTTAACAAATATGGGCGAATGGCGGAACTGGTAGACGCGTTGGACTCAAAATCCAATAGTAGCAATACTGTGAGAGTTCGATTCTCTCTTTGCCCACCAAGGCTCAAATGAATTTAAACAAAATAAACAATTTAATAGAATTATTTTTTCATCAATATGAAAAACAAAAAAAAAAAGATAAAATACTTTTATCGTCATTAAAAGAACCAAAAAAAGATTATAGTTGGCAAAAAACTTACGAGTCGATTAACAACCTTTCAATAGAGTTAAAGAAATATTTAAATAAAGGAGATAGATGTTTATTAGTTTCTGAAAATAGACCCGAGTGGTTTATTACAGATATTTCAATAATGTTATCTGAAGCAATAACAGTACCAGCATACACAACTTATGCTGAAAGAGATTATGAATATATTATTAAAGATTGTGAACCATCAGTAGTTTTTGTTTCAAATGATGAACAATATAAAAAAATAAAAAATATAATTAAAAATAAATATTTTATTAAAAAAGTTTTTTCGTTTGAGAAATTATTAGATGCTAAAGAAGATGAATATACAAATATTAATAATTTATTATCAAATTTATATACCACACATAATACTTCTAAAATTAAAATTGCCAGAAATGATCCTGCTTGTATAATTTATACATCTGGCACACAGGGAAATCCTAAAGGAGTTATTCTTAGTCATGGTGGAATTTTAAACAATTGTGAAGGTGCGTTAGAAATTTTAGATCCGTTAATAAAAAAAGATGAAACAAGATTTTTAACTTGGCTGCCTTTATCTCATTCTTATGAGCACACAGTTCAATTTGTTCAAATTTCTGTTTCAGCTAGAATTTTTTATGCTGAGAGTATTGATAAATTAATAAAAAATATGAATGAATGTAAACCAGAGATAATGACTGCTGTACCAAGATTTTATCAAAATCTTTACCAAAAAATTAATGCAAGTTTTAATAAAGCAACGGGATTAAGAAAAATTCTAGTCAAAAAAATGTTAAATCTTGGACTTAAAAAAATTAAAAAAAATCCTCTTACTTTTTTAGAGAATATACAAGACGTTATTTTAGAAAAAATTGTAAGAAGCAAAATAAAAGCGCAATTTGGAGGATCTCTTAAAACCTTTGTTTCAGGAGGAGGAGCTTTAGATAAAGAAGTTGGTTTGTTTCTTAATGCGATAGGATTACCCACTTTACAAGGGTATGGTTTAACAGAAACGTCTCCTGTTGTAAGCTGCAATCCAATTCATGATATAAAAGTAGAAACTGTAGGAATACCTTTTAAGGGAAATGAGGTTAAAATTGCTAAAGATGGCGAGATACTTGTTAAAGGTGAAAATGTTATGATTGGATATTGGAATAACAAAGAAGCAACAGATAAAGTTTTAAAAAATGGATGGCTATATACTGGAGATATAGGGGCTTTTGAAAATAATTACCTAAAAATAACAGACAGAAAAAAAGATATTTTAATAACACCTGGCGGAGATAATATTTCACCACTTAAAATAGAAAACGAAATAATTAATTCAAATTTTTTTGAACAAGCAATAGTTTATGGAGACAACAAACCCTTTCTTGTTGCACTGATAGTGCTTAATGACGAAAAAAATATACTCACGGGACAGGAAATAAAAGAAGAAATTGAAAAAATTAATACAAAATTATCAAAAATAGAAAAAATAAAAAAGTTTTTTGTAATTAATGAAAAATTTTCAATTGAAAATGGAATGTTAACACCAACGTTAAAATTAAAAAGATTTAAGATTATACAAAAATACAAAAAAACTTTTGAAGAACTTTATTAAATTGTGAAAAAAAAGTTGTTTATTATTCGCTATTTATCTTACTTTTTTTACGTTTTGTAAAAAAAAATAATTTTTTTTTTTAAAAATTTTTCAATTAATTAAAGAATTGACATAACTAATCAAAAAAAATAAAAACATAGATAACAACGAATCATAAAGATTCGTAATAAAACAGGGAGCTAAAGATGGCTAAAAGAAGAAAAAAAGCTGCTAAAAAGAAAAAGAAAGCTAAAAAAGCTAAAAAAAGAAGAAGAAGATAGTTTAGTATTCTTTTTCTTAAATAATTACGCTTCCCACGCAATCGCCATGGGAAGCGTTTTTTTTATTGTTGAATTTCTTCCGATACTTTTTCTTGGTTCTCTTTAATTTTTGGTGTTTCCTCAAGCTTTTGAGTTTGGATTTGTAAATTTCTTTTCAATGCTTTATCTAATTTTTTTTGTGCATCTTCCAAAGTAGAATTCATAACTATTTGAAATTCTGTAAGAAGTCTTTCATAAGCTTTTTCAAATAATTGTCTTTCACTATAGGATTGGTCAACCAAAATATCATCACCTTTATTTAAATCTCTAACTACCTCTGCAAGTTCGTAAATTTTGCCAGAAGATATTTTTGCTTCATATTCTTGTGCTCTTCTACTCCACATTGATCTTTTAATCTTGGGTTTGCCTTTCAAAATGCTGATACACTTGTTAACTTGGTTAATTGTAGCCAATGGTCTTAAATTGATTTGCTTATTGACTGGAACCATGCCATTAGCTTTATCTTTTTCAAATTTTAAAATATAAGTTTCAACTTCAATTCCGCCAATATTTATTTTTTTAAATTCAGTAATTTGTCCCACGCCATGTTTGGGATAAACAACATAATCTTTAATTTTATAAATTCTTTTTTCACTTTCTTGTTTTTTTACTTTCTTAATTTCTGGTTTTTGCTCATTACTTTTTGTAATTCTAAGATTTTCTGATTTGTTAGCTGATTGTTGTAAATTATTTTTTTTTTTGATTACTTTTTTATTTTCTTTCAACTTTTTAGTTTTCTTAATTTTTGATTTTACTTTTTTGTTTTTTATTTTAACAACTTTTTTTTTGTTGTCTTTTTTTTTAAATGTTCTCTTTAAAATATTTTTCAAATTTATTTTTTTCATCTTTAAAATCTTGATTGTCTTTTGGAGGTTCTTTTTTTTCGGAAATATTTGGCCAAATTTCTGAGTATTTTGTGTTTATATTTAACCACTTTTCACTTCCACTTTCTGTATCAGGAACTATAGCGTCTACAGGACACTCTGGTTCACAAACGCCACAATCTATACACTCATCTGGTTTAATTACAAGCATATTTTTGCCCTCATAGAAGCAGTCAACAGGACACACTTCTACGCAATCCATCAACTTACACTTAATACATTTTTCATTGACCAAATAAGTCATTTTTTAATTTTATTTTTAACTTTTTCTTTTATATCGCCAAATTTTTTATTATCGAAATATATTAATCCTGCTAACTTTCTCATTAAACTTGCCTCATACATATCAGATTTTGTATCTGAGTAAATTATGGTCCACAAACATTCAATAATTATTTCTTTTTTTTCTTCGTCTAAATTTTTTATTTCTTTCGTAAAATCTAAAATTTGATTTGAGTTTTTTTCATTTTCTTCTGCATTTGTGATTATTTCATCAATATTTTCTTTATTAGTACCTAATTCTATAAGTGCTTTTTTAATTATATTTTTTTCGTCACTAGTATAGTTTTCATCAATTTTTGCAGCGTGTATAAGCAATGAGCCTATTTTTGATAAAATTTTTTCTTCTTCATCTACTTTTAGCTCATCTTTATTAAAAATTTTAAACATTATTTAAAGTTTATTTGTTTCAATATATTAAATGGATTATTTTTCTCATTTTTTATATATGGTTTACTTTTTTTTATCTTTTTTGGCAAATATTTAATATATATTTCTTTTTCTTTTTCAAAATAATTATAATTCATAAATTTTATTAATTTTAAAAAATTTGATTTACTGCAACCTAAAAGATTTAACATTTCTGGTACAAGTTTAATTTCTTTATTTTCACCTGAACTTAGACTAATTATATTCATAAATAATCTTTCTAATATATCAATTCTAATATAAAAATTACCAAATTTTTCAAAACCACATAAAAGCATAAAAGAATTATTAATAAAATTTTTCTCTTCGATAAAATTTAAACCAAATGTCGGAGGTTCTAAATCAAAGTAATTTTGTTGGAAGTTTTTCCATAAACATATTCTTAAAGATACTGGAGTAGGCTTAAATAATTTATATAAAAACACATGATACCTTCCAAATTTTATACCCATACTTCTTAAAATCTTTCTCTCATCCTGCTCGAGTTTTTTTAGAATTTCTGAAACATTTTCCCTCTTAACAACACCATTATTTTCATAGAGAAGGTAAGCGAGTGCTCTGACTTGCGGTTTTTTTTGTTCAGAGTTTTTTAAACTTAAAAGATCTTTCAAATCTACATTAATCTTATTAGATATCCAAATATCTAAATAATTTTTTAATTTTTGCTTATCTATACTTTCAATCATATCATCGATTATTAAATAAATTTCTGGTTTTAAATAATCCTTACCAGGTGCTAGTTTAGCAATAGGATATTTTTCCCAATAAATTTTTAAATCATTTTCTAGCCTTATTGAATTCCCTTTTATAATTTTATCAATTCTGTTTATTATTTCTGGGCTAACGTTCTGTCTTGCTGCCTTTTTTAAAGATTTTATGTCAGCATCAAGAGCCCCAATCTTTAGATCTAAATCTAGCTTTAGCCCTTTTAATTTTCCGATATATTGCTTATCAATAAAAACTTGCTCTTCTTCAATAATTTTAGTTTCAAAACTTATATCTTGTTTTAATCCCTTTGCTATCACGCTAGCTCTTTTATCTATAAAACTTTTAATTAATTCTTCGTGAAGACGATCGGAAAGTTTATCTTCAATGTATTTTGTTCTTTCAATCCAATAATCTTGATTTTCAACCCAATTTGATTTATTTGAAACATACGCCCATGTTCTTACATTTGCTATTCTATTTGATATAGAGTCCACATTTCCTTCCGTTTTGTCTAAACTTGATAGTTGCTCTTTCATATAAGTATTAGAAATTCTCCTAGGTTTTTCTCTTAAAAAATTAAAAACTTTTCCAACAACCTCCAAATGGTTTCCATAGGTTTTCTTAACAAAATCAGGTATTTGACAGCATTCCCATAATAATTTTAATTCATTTTCATTATTATAAAGTTCTAATTTTTCTATATCTTTTAAAATATGTCTTAAAACCTTTTCATCCTCACATTCGTAAATCCTTTTTAGCCAACTTTTATTTGGTCTCTCCTCTAATGATTTAATTAAATAATTTCCATTTTTAAAATTTAAATTTGTATTTCGCCAATATATTGAGTGAATATCATCAAATTTATGATTTTCTAAAAGCTCAACTTCTTCTGCACCAATTTCTCCGCAATCACCTGTAATCCCAAAAGATCCATCATTTAAATATCTCCCTGCTCTTCCTGAAATTTGACCTATTTCTGAAACCTTAAGTCTTCTAAGTTTTTTTCCATCAAATTTTTTTAAGTTTGAGAAATAAACATTATCTAAATCCATATTAATTCCCATTCCAATAGCATCTGTTGCAACTAAATAATCTACATCGCCTGATTGATAAAGTTCTACTTGCGAATTTCTGGTTTTAGGACTTAAAGAACCCATTACAATTGCTGCCCCACCCTTTTGTCTCCTTATTAACTCGGCGATTGCATAGACCTCTTCAGCAGAGAAAGCAATTATTGCACTTTTTCTTTCAATTCTAGAAATTTTTTTGTGTCCAGAGTATGAAAGTTTGGAAAGTCTTTTTCGATGAATATATTCAACATCCTCTTCAAGTTTATCTATAATATTCTTCATAGAGCTTGAACCCATAAACATAGTAAGCTTTTCACCTCTTAAATTTAATAACCTGTCAGTGAAAATATGGCCACGTTCATGATCTGCACACATTTGTATTTCATCTATACCTACAAATTCTAGATTTTTATCTGTAGGCATTGATTCAACAGTGCATAAAAAATATTTTGAATTTGATGGAATAATTTTCTCTTCACCAGTGATTAATGCAACTTTATCCACTGGCACTTTTTTTATAATTTTGTCATAAACCTCTCTAGCCAACAGTCTTAGAGGAAAACCTATCATTCCAGACTCAAATGAAAGCATAGTCTCAATCGCAAGAAAGGTTTTTCCTGTATTGGTGGGGCCTAAAACTGCATTAATTTTATTTTTTAACATTTCTATCTTTAGTATGTCATTTATTTTTATTACTATATATTGTTATCTGAATAGAACAAAAATAGTCTAAAACATGACCGAATCATTAAGTAAAAAGTTCTCATTTTTGAATTTTTGTTTATCAAACAGTAACATAATTAGGAATAATTCAATATAATTTTTTTATGAATAAAAAATTATGGGAAGCTTCAGAAGAAATTAAAAATAACTCAAATCTTTTCAGATATGAGAATTTCATAGCAAAAAACTATAATTATAAAATCTCCAAAAAAAATTATTCTAAAATTTTAAACTGGACAATAAAAAAATCAAAAGATTTTTGGAGTTCATTATGGGATTTTGCAAATATTAAAGGAATTAAAAACTATAAATTTCAACTATCTGGACCATTGTATAAGCATAAATTTTTGTCAAAATCTAAACTTAATTTCGGTGAAAACTTATTAACAAAAAATGACAAGTCAAAAGCCATAACATTCATAAGCGAAAATGGTTTTAGAAAAGTACATTCATGGAAGGAGCTAAATAAAAATATATCAAAAATTGTTAATTTTTATAAAAATATCAAAATTAAGGAAAAAGATCGAATAGCTGCTTATTTGCCAAATACAATTGAAACAGTAGAAAGTTTTATTGCTACTGCTTCAATAGGAGCAATATGGTCCTCGTGTTCACCTGATTTTGGTACTCAAGGAGTTATAGAAAGATTCTCTCAAATAAAACCTAAATTACTAATTATAACAGATAGATACTATTATAATGGAAAAGAAATAAACGTAATCGATAGATTGCCTTTAATTTTAAAAAAAATTAAATCTATTAAAAAAGTAATAGTAACAAATTATCCGGGTAAAAATTATAAAAATTTTAAAAAAATAAAAGGAATAAAAATTTATTTATGGAAAGAAATATTAAAAATTAATGAAAAAAAATTTTCTTATAGAAAATTTGATTTTGATCATGAATTAGCGATATTATATTCTAGCGGAACTACAGGTAAACCGAAGTGTATATGTCATCGTTCGGGGGGAGTTTTATTACAGCATGTAAAGGAACACCAGCTACATTGCGAGATAAAACCCTCAGATAATATATTTTACTTCACAACTTGTGGCTGGATGATGTGGAATTGGCTTGTTACCGCCTTAGCATCAAAAGCCTCTATTGTATTATTTGAAGGTTTTCCAATGTATAAAAATCCTGAATTACTTCTTAAAATTGCAGAAAAGGAAAAAATTTCTTTATTTGGCGTAAGTGCCAAATATATTGACAGTCTAAGAAAATCAGAAGTTTCAGTTAATTCAAAGTATTTATTAAAAAAATTAAAAACTATTTGTTCTACTGGTTCTCCATTATCAGAAGATAATTTTGATTTTATTTATAAAAAAATAAAATCAAATGTTCATTTAGCATCAGTTTCAGGAGGTACCGATATAGTATCATGTTTTGTTTTAGGAAATATTTATACACCTATTATTAAAGGAGAAATTCAAAATAATGGATTAGGTATGGATGTAGACGTATTTAATGAGATGGGAAAATCAGTTAAAAATAAAAAAGGAGAACTTGTATGTAAGAACTCTTTTCCATCTATGCCAAAAAAATTTTGGAATGATAAAAAAAATTTAAAGTATAAAAAAGCATATTTTAGCAAATTTAAAAAAGTTTGGCATCATGGTGACTATGCAGAAAGAAAAAATAATGGTGGTTATATAATTTACGGAAGATCTGACGCAACATTAAATCCTGGAGGAGTTAGACTGGGAACCTCTGAAATTTATTCAGTTGTTGAAAAGTTTAAAGAAATTAAAGAATCTATTGTTATAGGACAATCTTATGAGAATGATATTAGAATTATTTTGTTTGTTGTAATGGATAAATTTACCAAATTAGATCTTAAACTTATAAATAAAATTAAAAATCAAATTAGATTAGACGCATCACCTAGACACGTACCTTCAAAAATAATTAGAGTAAGTGACGTACCAAAAACTAAAAATGGTAAATTAGTAGAATTAGCAGTAAAAAACGTAATTGAAGGCGGCAAAATAAAAAATAAAGAAGCCCTAGCAAATCCTGACATTTTGAAGGAGTATACAAAAATAAAAGAACTTAATGATTAAAAATATAATTAATAATTTAAAACCATCTTCTACTCTTTTAATAAATGAAGAATCAAAAAAATTAGAAAAAAAAGGAAAGAAAATATTTAAATTTGGTTTTGGACAATCTCCTTTTGATATACCAGAAGATATTGTTGAAGAGTTAAAAAATAATGCACATCAAAATAAATATTTACCAATGCAAGGATTGCGAGAACTTAGATCAACAATAGCAAAATATATGTCAAAAGAAAAAAATTATGAATATGATGCAGATCAAATTATAATTGGTCCAGGATCAAAAGAATTAATGTTTTTACTACACATTCTTTTTGATGGAGATGTAATTTTACCTGCTCCAAGCTGGGTCTCTTATGCTCCACAAGCATTAATTGGTAGAAATAAAGTTCACTGGATTCAAACAAAAAGACAAAATAATTGGTTTCCAACCTCACAACAAATTGAAAATATAATTTTAAAGAATAATAAGAAAAATTATTTACTTTTTATTAATTCTCCGAACAATCCCTCAGGTCAAGTTTGTGAAAATCTCTCAGAAATTTCTTATCTGACAAAAAAATATAATTTAATCATCTTATCTGATGAAATTTATTCGGAATTGAGTTTTGAAAAAAATTTTAAATCTATTTCCAATTATTGCCCAGAAAAAACAATTATCAGTTCAGGTATCAGCAAATGGTGCGGTGCTGGAGGTTGGAGGTTAGGTTTTTTTATAATTCCTAAATCTTTAAAAAAAATTAATGATAAAATAAAAGTTTTAGTCAGCGAAACATTTTCTTCTGTAAGCGCCCCTGTTCAATACGCAGTGATTTCTGCATATAAAAATGATCATAGAGATTATATAAAAAAATCAAAAGATATTCTTAAAAATGTCGGAGAATATGTTTATGATAATTTGAAATCAAATAATGTTTTAATAAGTAAGCCAAAGGGAGGATTTTATTTAATGCCAGAATTTACAAATAAAATTTTTTCAAGTTCACAAGAAATGTGCAAAATTATTTTAAGAGATACAGGAGTGGCATTGCTTCCGGGATCAGATTTTGGTTTTTCAAAAAAAAAATTAATAACACGATTGAGCTTTACTGACTTTGATGGTGTTAACTTTATGAAAAATTATGATAAAAATGGCATAAGTTTAAATTCAATCAATAGTTTTGCATCTAATATTGTTGAGGGCACAAAACGCTTAAAAGAATGGTCTGAATCAACATAAATATCTATCTAGAATTAATAATTGTTTGGTAGACTCTTGTATTAAATTTTTGATACACTTAACAAATAAGACATTATAAAGGAGGAAATAATGAAAAAACTAGTATCAATCCTATCTAGTATTCTTCTTATGTTTGCTGCAAGTTTATCTTTTACGAATGTAGCAAAATCTGCAGAATTCTTTACGATAGGGACAGGCGGGCCAACTGGAGTATATTTCCAAACCGGCAACGCTATTTGTAAAATGTTGCATAAATCTGCTATAAGCAAGGATCATGGAAGAAAAAAAGGTACTGCAAAAGCGTATAGATGCACTGCTCCATCTACAGGAGGATCAAACTATAATATTGGGCAAATTAAAGATGGCGAATTCCAATTTGGAGTAGCCCAGTCAGACTGGCAATTTCATGCTGTTAATGGTTCAAGTAAATGGGAAGGAAAGCAGTTTAGTAATTTAAGAGCTGTTTTTTCAGTTCATAACGAACCTTTTCAAATCTGGGCAAGAAAAAAAGCTAAAGTTAAGGACTTCAAGGGTCTTAAAGGCAAAACTGTTAATATAGGTAATCCAGGTTCAGGTCAAAGAGGAACTATGGAAGTATTAATGGAAGCAATGGGAGTTAACAATAGTTACTTTAAAGGAGTTACTGAGTTGACTTCTTCAGAACAAGTCAAAGCACTTTGCGATGGAAAAATAGATGCTTACGGTTATTCAGTAGGATTTCCAAATGGTGCAATGGAACAAGCAGCTACTTGTGCCGCTAAAGCACTGCCAATTAATCTTACTGGTTCAGCCGTTCAAGGATTAATTGATGGAGCGCCTTATTACGCAGCAGCGACAATACCAGCAGGAACTTATACTGGACAAAAGAAAGATGTTACAACTTTTGGTGTAAAAGCTACTGTTGTTACAAGTGCTGATGTATCAGAGGAACTTGTTTATTTAGTAACAAGAGCTGTTTTTGAAAATTTTGATGATTTTAGAAAACAACACCCTGCTTTTGGACCATTAGAGAAGAAAAATATGATAGCTGACGGTTTGTCGGCACCATTACATCCTGGTGCTATTAAGTACTACAAAGAAGCTGGATTAATGTAATCAGAATAAGTAATTAAATTAAAAGGCCCAATATACTTATTGGGCCTTTTTTTATAGTACTATATCATTAAGAAATGGATCAAAACACTGATACTAAAATAGAAAGTAAAATCAGTGAGGATTTGTCTCCAACCAGAAATCTTAAAGGAATTCATTTAAAAATTGTTTTTGGAATAGCAATTATATGGTCCCTCTTTCAACTTTGGTATGCATCTCCATTTCCTTTTTGGTTTAACATTGGAATGTTTAAAGGTTTGCCAGCTAGAGCAATTCATTTAGGTTTTGCTTTAATATTAGCATTCTTAATATTTCCTTACTCTAGGTCAAAAAAAATTTCTGTTATAGATATTTTAATTGGAATATTAGGAGCTTTTTGCTGTTTATATATTTATCTTTTTTACGACCAATTAGTAGATAGAGGGGGAATTCTTTTAAAGATTAATTTAAGTGATAATTTAACTTTGCCAATTGAACTTATTATTGGTGCATGTGGAATTTTAATTTTGCTTGAAGCTACAAGAAGAGTTATTGGAATACCTCTAGTTATAATTGCAGTGTGTTTTTTATTATTTTCTTATTTCGGGGAATATGCACCTGAACTAATCTCACATGGAGGGCTTTCACTTAAAAGATTGGTTGGATTTCAGTGGTTTGACCAAGAAGCTATTTTTGGTATTCCAATTGGTGTTTCAGTTGATTTCATATTTTTATTTGTACTATTTGGAGCTCTTTTAGAGACAGCTGGTGGTGGGCAATATTTTTTAAATCTAGCTTTTGCCATGGTTGGAAAAATGAGAGGAGGTCCAGCTAAAGCTGCAATTTTAGGATCTGGAATGACAGGTATGATTTCAGGCTCTTCTGTTGCTAATACTGTTACCACAGGAACTTTTACTATCCCAATTATGAAGAAAACTGGATTTTCAAAAGAAAAAGCTGGAGCAATAGAGGTTTCTTCATCAGTTAATGGACAAATAATGCCCCCTGTAATGGGTGCGGCAGCTTTTGTAATGGCAAGCTTTATTGGCGTTACATATTTCGAGGTTGTAAAGCATGCTTTTCTACCTGCAATAATTTCATATATAGCCTTATTTTATATTTCACATCTTGAAGCTCTAAAATTAAATCTAAAAGGAATGGAAGAAAAAGATGTTCCAATTTTTAAAAAGACTTTTTTGTCTGGTTTACATTTTTTAATTCCAATTTTTGTTTTAATATATCTTCTGGTATATCTTAGACTTACAGCATCTTATTCTATATTTTATGCAACAATCTCATTAATATTAGTGAACTTAATTAACAAAATAATTAAAGAAAAAAACTTTAAGAATGCGTTAAAAATATGGTTTGACCAAACTATAATTGGCTTTGAAAAGGGCGCTATAAATATGGTTGCAGTTGGTATTGCTATTGCTACAGCAGGTATAATTGTTGGATCAGTTGGTTCGACAGGATTAAGTACAAACTTAATAATAGTAATTGAGTCTATTGCTAGAGATAATGTCATAATTTTAATCTTGTTAACTATTCTTTTATGTCTATTGCTAGGTATGGGACTTCCTACAACTGCAAATTATGTGGTTGTAGCTTCATTAATGTCTATGGTTTTAGTTGATGTTGGTAATGCATCTGGATTTATTTTTCCACTTATAGCTGTCCATTTATTTGTTTTTTATTTTGGGTTAATGGCTGACGTAACACCTCCTGTAGGTCTTGCATCTTATGCAGCAGCAGGTATTTCCGGTGGAGATCCATTAAAAACAGGTGTTCAAGCTTTTTGGTATAGTTTAAGAACTGGTGTTCTTCCTATAGTTTTTTTATTTAATCATGAACTTCTTTTAATTGGAATTGAAAATATATGGCATGCACTTTTAGTAATTATAACTTCATTAATAGGAATATTGGTTTTTACCTCTGCCACTCAAATGTGGATGTTTAATAAACTAAGATGGTACGAAATTATTGTGTTTCTCTTTATTTCTATTTCACTTTTATCTCCTGAATTTATTTTGAATAAATTTTATCCAAAATTTAATTACAAAGATTTAAACAAAATCCAAACAATTAATCTTGAAAGTAATAAAGAAGTTCATATCAAAGTAACCAGATTAAGTGAGTATGGGGAAAGATATAAATTGTTTGTTATAAATAAAAATTCTTTTGATAAACAATTCAATTTAGGAGATTATGGTATTAAAATTATTAATGATAATAATCGAATTATAGTTGATACCTTGAAATGGAATGGATTAGCTAAAAAATCTGGTTTTGAAACTGGAGATATAATAAGTGAGTTTAAATCTGAAAATCTAGATAGACCCAACAAAATATTTGTTTATCCTGTAGCTATATTTTTTTTATTTATTTTTGGTTATCTTAATAAAAGAAGAAGAATATAATTTAACCTCCATACCCTGCGCTCTCCATAGGCTTATTTAGTATCTTCCAAATTCCAGAGGCCGTAGCCACTATCTTGCCTTTGCATTTTAATTCACAATTTAAAAAAACCATAGACTTTGTTTTTTTTTGAATTTTGACATTTCCCAAAACTTCGTCACCAAGCCTTGTTGCGCTGACAAAATTAATGTCTAATGAAATTGTTACACATGATTGATTACCTGATGCTCTATGCGCTCCAGTACCAGCACCAGCATCAATTATAGACGCAACAAATCCACCATGAGTAATTCCAGCAGCATTTAAATGATTTTCTAAAATTGTTGTTTTGAATTCATATTCTTTATTTGATAGTTCTCTAAACAAAATCCCCCCATTGTGTTTCATAAAACCTGGGTTGGCACTTAATTGTTTAAAATTATTTTCCATAGTTTTTTAAATAAATAAAGTTATTAATAAAATAATTAATAATACTAAACCAAAAAAATATAAAACTGAATTTTGAAGCGATATTTTCATAACATTCTTTCTTGGTGCGCCTGCTAGGAGTCGAACCCAGAACCTCCTGGTCCGTAGCCAAGCGCT
>CAZBRW010000007.1:0-21877 GCA_964494555.1 uncultured Candidatus Pelagibacter sp.
TAATTTTTGGTTATTTTTCTAAAGATTTTAGATTAGATGCATCTTCAGATACATTACTTATTGAAGGTGATCCTGATCTAAAATATTTAAATGAAATAAACAAAAGATATAATTCAAAAGAATTTTTAGTTCTAACTTTTACTCCAAAAGAGTCAATGATTTCTGAAAATTCAATTAATAATTTATTGAGCTTAAAGTACAAAATACAAAGTCTTGATTGGGTTGATAGCGTAATTACTCTATTAGATGTACCCTTGCTCACCAGTACTGATGATACATTAACCGAAAAATTAAAAAATTTTAGTACCTTAAAAAGTGAAGGGATAAATAAAACCAAAGGTTTTAATGAAATTTTAAATAGCCCAGTATTTAGAAATTTTGTAATAAGTGAAGACGGAAATACAACTGGTATTATTGTTTACTTAAAAAAAAAAACAGAACCAATCAAATTATTATCTAAAGAAGAAATACAAATTTATAAAGATAAAATTAAAAAAGAAAATCATGAAAATATAATTGAAATTAGAGAAGTCATAAAATCTTATAAGAGTATTAGTAAAATTCACCTTGGTGGTATTCCAATGATAGCAGATGATATGATGACTTTCATTAAAAATGATATTATAGTTTTTGGAGCAGGTGTACTATTATTTATAATTTTAACATTGTGGTATGTTTTCAGAAGAATAATTTGGATAATGGTTCCAATTAGTAGCTGCTTCTTTTCAGTTTTGATTATGATGGGTCTTTTAGGTCTTATGGGTTGGAAAGTAACTGTAATATCTTCAAATTTTATTGCTCTAATGTTGATATTAACTATGGCAATGAATATTCACACTAGCACAAGGTTTTTACAATTAAGAAAAGAAAATCCAAAACTTTCAAAATTGGAAATAATTAAAAAAACAACAAATAAAATGTTTTGGCCGATATTTTATACTGTTTTAACAACAATATTTGCTTTTTTATCGCTCGTCTTTAGTGGAATAAAACCTGTTATAGACTTTGGGTGGATGATGACTATGGGACTTATTACATCTTTTATAATAACTTTTACTCTACTTCCCACATTATTAAATTTTTTTCCTGACAATAAAATAACGATTAAAAAAGAATATAAATCTAAAATAACGTTATTATTTGAAAGAATCGCATTGAAAAATAAAAATATTATTTTTTTTACTACAGGACTTATTATTTTCTTAAGCATTACAGGTATTAATAAATTAGAAGTAGAAAATAGCTTTATTAATTATTTTAAAAAAAACACAGAAATTTATAAAGGAATGAAACTTATTGATCAAAAATTGGGAGGAACAACACCGTTAGAAGTCATTTTAAAATTTCCCAAAAAAGAAGTCGATAGCGAGCCTCCTGATGAAGATGATGACTGGGGTGATGAAAAAGATGATAATGATGAAAAATATTGGTTTACAAAAGATAAAATAGATAAAATTGAAAAAGTTCATAATTATTTACAAAATCAACCTGAAATAGGAAAAGTTTTATCTTTTTCATCTGTGCTGGAGGTTGCAACTCAATTAAATAATAATAAACCTCTGGGTACATTGGAAATGGGGGTTTTATATTCAAAAATTCCTGAAACAATTAAAAATCAAATTGTTGATCCTTATATTTCAATATCAGACTCTGAGGCTAGAATAAGTCTTAGAATCAAGGACTCTAAAAAAGATTTAAAAAGAAATGATTTGATAAATAAAATAAATTTTGATCTTGAAAATAAACTTAATTTAAAAAGAGATGAATATAAATTGGCAGGTGTTTTAATTTTATTTAATAATCTTTTACAAAGTTTGTTTAAATCTCAAATTTTAACCTTAGGATTTGTAATGATTGGAATTTTCATTATGTTTCTAATCTTATTCAGAAATATTAAACTATCTCTTATTGGAGTTATACCCAACTTTTTAGCAGCTTTTTTCATTCTTGGTATAATAGGCTTGGCAAATATACCTTTGGATATGATGACAATTACAATAGCAGCAATTACAATAGGTATAGCAGTAGATAATAGTATTCATTATATTTACAGATTTAAGGAAGAATTTTCAAAAAGTAAAAATTATATTAACACACTTAAGATTTGTCATTCAACTGTCGGGGTTGCAATTTTAAATACATCTATCACTATAGTTTTTGGTTTTTCGATATTAGTATTGTCAAATTTTATCCCTACAATTTATTTTGGTGTTTTTACAGGAATTGCAATGTTGCTAGCTATGATTTCAGTTCTAACTTTACTTCCTTCATTACTATTATTATTTAAACCCTTCAAAAATAATTAATGGAAATAATTTTAGAGTTTTTTCATCGATTAACTATATTTGATATAATATATTTATTCCTTACTATTTATTTTGTGGTTAAATGTTTTAAAGATGGTTTCGTTTTAAGCACTCTTTCTTTTTCTAAGTGGATACTTGCATACGTAATTACAATTATTTTTTTTCCCAGAGTTAAACCTTATTTTAAAAATACTATAGATAATGAATATATTTTAGATATAGCAATTGGTTTAGTTTTATTTGTAATTATTATATTTGTAATTTTATTAATTAGTAAAGGGATTAGTAAAGCCATAAGTTTTACTGGATTAGGAATGGTCGATAGAATCTTTGGTTTCTTTTTTGGTTTTTTTATATCTTATACCGTTGCTGTATGCTTGTTTACAACTTTGGATATAGTATATAGCCATAAAAAATGGCCAATTAAATTAAATTCCTCTGTTACTTTTCCATGGGTTGAAAAAGGTAGTAACTACCTTATAAAAGTATTTCCAAATGAAAAAGATTACCAAAATGCAAAAGACAAAGTTCAAGATATATGATCCCAAATTAAAAGAAGAGTGTGGTGTTTTTGGAATAAGTAATACGAACGACTCTGCCGCCCTAACAGCTTTAGGGCTTCATGCTCTTCAGCATCGAGGGCAAGAAGGTTGTGGAATAGTTACGTTTGATGGTAAAAAATATCATTCTGAAAAAAGATTTGGGTTAGTTGGAGATAATTTTAATAAGGAAAAAGTTTTAAAAAAATTACCAGGTAATTTTGCAATAGGACATAATAGATATAGTACCACTGGTGGTACAGCTTTAAGAAATGTTCAACCTTTTTTTGCTGATACAAATGCTGGAGGTATAGGTGTTGCACATAATGGTAATTTAACAAATGCAATTACGTTGAGAAATAAATTAGTCAACGAAGGAGCAATATTTTATACAACATCAGATACTGAAACAATTGTTCAATTAGTTGCAAAATCAAAAAGAAAAAAAATAATTGACAAAGTTATAGATGCTCTATTTCAAATCCAGGGAGGTTATGCATTGGTAATGCTGGCCCAAAATACACTAATCGGTGTAAGAGATCCTTTGGGAATAAGGCCGCTAGTAATAGGAAAATTAAAAAATTCATATGTTTTCGCTTCAGAGACTTGTGCCTTAGATATTATAGGAGCAAAATTTATAAGAGAAGTTGAGAACGGAGAAATAATTTGTATTGAAAACAACGAAATAAAATCTTTAAAACCATTCCCTCAAAAAAAAATAAGACCGTGTATTTTTGAATATATTTATTTTTCAAGACCTGACAGTATATTAAATGGAAAAACTGCATATGAATATAGAAAAAAATTTGGTGAGTATCTTGCTAATGAAGATGATGTAGATGCCGATGTTGTTGTTCCTGTTCCTGACTCTGGTAATGCAGCGGCATTAGGTTATAGTCAAAAAAAAGGTATTACATTTGATTTAGGTTTAATAAGAAATCATTATGTTGGAAGAACCTTTATTGAGCCTGGGCAAAAAATAAGAAGCTTAGGAGTAAAATTAAAACTAAATGCAAATACATCTTCAATAAAAAATAAAAAAATTATTTTAGTAGATGACTCTTTAGTAAGAGGAACGACTTCTGAAAAAATTGTAAAAATGTTATATGACGGGGGAGCTAAGGAAGTTCATATGAGAATAGCTTGCCCTGAAATTAAGTATCCTGATTTTTATGGTGTAGATATGCCAACAAAAAAAGAATTATTAGCAGCTAATAAATCTGTCGAGGAAATTTGTAAATTTATTACAGCAAAATCTTTAAAATTTTTATCTATAGATGGATTGTACAATGCTATGGGCTATGAGAAAAGAAATGAAGCCTACCCTCAACTTACAGATCATTATTTTACAGGAGATTATCCAGTTAAAGTAATTGACGAATTAGGAGATGATAAGGTAACACAACTATCTCTTTTAAGTACAGCCTCAAATAATTAATTATGAAAAAAGTCAGTTTTACACAAATGAAGCATGGTACAAAAGAAGATTATCTATTTTTAGATAAGCATGAAAAAAAATATGCAAGCGAAACAGCTGATAGAATTATTAATTTTATGTCTGGGCTAAATGAAACACTTGAAGGTTATCAAGTTTCAAGACTTGAGCATTCACTTCAAAGTGCTTCGAAAGCTTTAAGAAATGGAGAAAACGAAGAAATGATTGTCGCTGCTCTGCTTCATGATATAGGTGATGAACTTGCCCCGATGAATCATTCAGAGTACGCTGCAGCAATTTTGAAACCATACGTGAGTGAAAAAACTCACTGGATTATAAAAATGCATGGATTATTTCAAGCTTATTATTATGTTCATCATTTAGGTGGAGATAGAAATAAAAGAGATGAATATAAAGATCACAAGTATTATCAAGCAACAATAGATTTTTGTGAAAATTATGATCAAGGATGTTTTGATCCTAGCTATGAGTCTTTCAACCTTGAGCATTTTGCGCCAATGGTAAAAAGAATTTTCTCTAGAAAACCTTATAGCGTTTTTTAAAGGTGCCAAATAAACTAAGCAAAGAAAAAAGTCCTTATTTAAAACAACACGAAAATAACCCTGTTGATTGGTTGCCCTGGAACAAAGAGACATTAGAAAAAGCCAAAAAATTAAAAAAACCTATTTTTTTAAGTGTAGGATATGCAAGTTGTCATTGGTGTCATGTGATGGCTCACGAGAGCTTTGAAGATAAAGAAATAGCAAAAATAATGAATGAAAAATTTATAAACATTAAAGTAGACAGAGAAGAAAGGCCTGATCTAGACTCTATTTTTCAGAAAAGCTTAGGCATACTTACAGGAGCTCAAGGTGGCTGGCCTTTGTCTATGTTTCTCGATGAAAATGCAGTTCCGTTCACTGGTGGAACTTATTTTCCTCCAAATGAAATGCAAGGCAGACCAAGTTTCTCTCAAGTGCTAGAGAATGTATTTAAAGTATACAATGAAAACAGAGACAAAATAATTTCCCAAGTTTCTCAGTTAAGAACAGTTTTTAAAGACTTAAATAGAAAAGATGCAATTGTTAAACAAGACCTAGAACAATATGCAGATAAGATTATTCAATATTTTGATGAAAGAAATGGAGGCTTCAAAGGTTCCCCAAAATTTCCTCAGTTTTACATTTTTGAAACAATATTTTATTTTTACAAAAAAAATAAAAAAGAAAAATTTTTAGAATCTGTAGAAAAACTTTTACAAAATGTATCGTCAAAAGGAATTTATGATCACTTAGAAGGGGGAATATCAAGATACACTGTTGATGAAAATTGGATAATTCCTCATTTTGAAAAGATGCTTTATGACAACACTCTATATGTTGATTTACTTAATAAATATATTCAAGTTAAAGATTCTGATTATTTTAAAAATAAATTAATACAAACAATTCAATTTATAAATTCACAGTTTTTATCAGAAGATGATTTGTTAGGCTCTGCGTATGATGCGGACAGTGAGGGTATTGAAGGAAAATATTATACTTGGAATTATAAAGACTTAGAATTTTTTTTAGGGGATGATTTTAAAATTTTCAAAAAAAAATATTCTGTAAATGAAAATGGTAATTTTGAAGGTTTAAATATTCTAATTGAAAATAATAACTTACAATTCAGTAAAGAAGAGCAATCGTTAATATGTAACATTGAACAAAAATTATTAAATGAAAGAAAAAAAAGAATTAAACCTTTTTTTGATAACAAAGTACAGACAGATTTAAATTGTTATTGGATATATGTAACTCTTTTTTCATCTTTATTATTAGATGATAAAAAATTATTTCAAAAGAATTTAGATAATTCAAAAAAAATTATTCATAAATTAAGTAAAACTATTTTTCATTGCTACAACAAGGAACACCAAGAAGTAGATGTTTTTTTAGAGGACTATACATATTTTTCTTTATTACTGATAACTTTGTATGAATTGAATAATGATCAATCTGCGCTTAAAAACTGTGAGAAAATTATGCGAGAAACGTGGGACCTTTTTTATAATGATGAACATAAATTACTTCAAAAAAACCCTAAAAAAAATAATGATTTATTTGCTAACCCTATAGATATTTTCGATGTAAATATTCCAAATGGAAATAGTATTTTTTTGTTAGTCTGTAATAAATTAAAAAATGTAACAAATGATAAATATTGGGAAGAAAAAATAGAACTTATAAGTAAATCATGCAATTCATATATTAGTTTTAATTTTTCGCAAATGTTCAGTTATTTGAAAATTTTAGATATATGCGAAAATAATATAACAATTACATTGCATGGAAAAAAAAATGAAATTAATAAATATAAAAATGAAATTTTAAAATTATTTATGGGAAATGTATCGGTTATTTATAATGAGACTGAGAATAATTTTTTTTCAGTAATCTGTAAAAACAAAACCTGTTCGTCAAAACTTAGATCAATTGAAGAAATAAAAAAATACCTAGAAATATCTATTAATGTTTAATGAATTAAGCGATCAAAAAAAAGGATCACTATTAGCATTTGTAGGTGTAATGTTTATAACGCCAGACTCACTTCTGATAAGGTTAGCTAGCATAGATACTTGGAGCTTATTATTTTATAGAGGAGCAATTCCATTTGTAATTGTTTTAATAGGATTAATTATATTTTATAAAAAAAACTTTTTTAAAGCATTAATAAATATTGGGTATGTAGGAATTTTTTACGCAATAAGTTTTACGATCTGTAATATAACTTTTATTATTTCAATACAAAATACTAATGTTGCAAATACACTTATAATGGTAGCTATGGCGCCTATGCTATCTGCATTTTTAGGAGCTTTTTTTTTAAAAGAAATGCCTGATAAAAAAACCTGGATTGCAATTACCATTACTTTTTTGTCTGTAGTTTACATATTCAATGATTCTCTTCAGTTGGGGAATATTTTAGGCGATGTTTTTGGCTTCCTTACAGCTTTGGGTTTGGCTGTAAGTGCAAATCTAGCAAGATATGCAAAAAGTAAGGATCTTGTTCCAGCGGCTGTACTAGGTAAATTAGGAACAGCACTTTTTGCTTTTATCTTTGTAAAAAATTTTGATCTTTTAAATAATGATATAATCATAGTTCCTATAATGTGCATTATGTGTGTTGCGATACCTTTTGTGCTGGTTACTATAGCTCCAAGATTTATAACTGCTGCTGAAGTTAATCTTTTTTTTTTATTAGAAGTAATATTAGGTCCTATTTGGGTATGGTTAGTAATTACTGAAAAGCCGAGTCTTGAAACATTATTTGGAGGAATAATAATTCTTATAACAATTGCGATACATTCAATATTGGCCATAAAAAAAACGTAATAAATAAGTAATCACTTGCTTTTTTATGTAAAAAGCATACTCACGCACTAATGAATAAAATCTTAAAAAATTCATGGGCATTATTTACTGGAATGGGACTAATTATGTTAGCTCATGGATACCAAGGATCTTTACTTGGTGTAAGAGCGGTTCAAGAAAATTTTTCTCTATCAGCAACTGGCTTTATGCTGTCTGGTTATTTTGTAGGTTATTTCATAGGAGCTAGAACTATTCCAAAATTTATAGTACGTGTAGGTCATATAAGAGTATTTGCAGCTTTTGCGTCTGTTGCATCTATAGTAATCCTTATGCATTCAATTTTTGTAAATCCAATAACCTGGTTTATTTTAAGAGTAGTCACTGGAATTAGCATGGTTTCAATTTATACTATCGCAGAGAGCTGGTTAAATGACAGATCAAGCAATAAAAATAGAGGAAGTGTTTTATCAATTTATATGGTTATACAATTTGGAGCAATGGCAATGGGTATGTTTTTTCTAAATTTTAGTTCACCCTTAAATTTCCAACCATTTATTTTAGTCTCTTTGTTTATGTCCTTGTCTTTAGTTCCTATTTTATTAACTAAAAGAAAAGCACCAAATTTCAAAAAAATAACTGAAATGAGTATAAAAGAATTATATAAAGCATCTCCACTTGGAATGGTTGGGTCTCTCCTGTATGGGACTACACAATCTGCACTTTTTTCTCTTTTAGCAGTTTATGCAGCCTCAATGAACTTCAGTATATTTGAAATATCATTAGTAACTTTCCTTTTAGCAATATCGGGAGCAGTTGCTCAGTGGCCAGTTGGAAAACTGTCTGATAATTTCGACAGAAGAAGAATTATTAGTTATACAACTTTCGGCTCTGCATTCTTTGCATTTTGTGCAATATTATCATCTGGCCAAATGTATTTGCCTGGAGAATTAGCAACTACTAAATTTTGGTTTTATATTTTTTTAGTTTTATTTTCATTTTGTAGCTTACCAATGTTTGCAATTATATTTGCTCACACAAATGATTTTATACCGAAAGAAAAGTTTGTATCTGCTGGAGCAGGACTACAATTTTCATTCGGATTAGGAGCTATGTCAGGTCCATTCTTATGTGCAAGCTTTATGAATTTAGTTGGACCAAATGGTTATTTTATTTTTTTAATTTTCTTTCATACTTTAATAGGTTTATTTGCAATCTACAGAATGAAAGTTAGAGATTCTGTGGAAAATCCAGATTCACAATTTACTCCAATGCCACAAACTATAACTCCATTAGGTATGGAATTAAATCCTACAACTGAGCATATTGAAGAACCATACACTGAAAAAGTCAAAAAAATGTTGGACAGAAAAGGTGTTACCTATAAAAAGGATTAATATTATTCAAATTTAGAAAGGCTTTTGTAGCATCATTAACAATCTATCTCAGGTTGTATTAAAAAAATTTATTTATCTCTCCATCTTGTACATTAGGAAATATTTTGCTTTAATAATCTCATGAGAAAAAAGTATCAAGCAAGAAAAAAAAATTCTGGAATTTTGAATAATCTTTACCAAGATTTTAAAAGTAATCAAAAAAGTAAAGAAAAAAAAGAAATTAAACAAAGAGAAGATAGAATAAAAAAAGAATTAGAAAAGATTAAGCAAAAAGATAAGGAAATTAAATTAAAAGAGAAAGAATTATTAAGATTAGAAGAATTAATTAAACTAAAAGAAAAAGAACAAAAATCAGTTGATGTTGAACAAAATCAAGAGAAGGATAGACTTAAATCTAAAGAGCAAAATCTGGCTCTAGGAGAAAAAGAGCAAAAAATTGTAAAAAAAGAACAAACATTAAAAGAAAATGAGTTAAAATTAAAAGAAGAAAATCTTATTAAGAAAGAAAATGAGTTAAAGATTTTGGATATTGAACAAAAAAAGATGGATAGAGATCTTAAAACAAAAGAAGAGGAACAAAAAAGAAAAGATATTGATCTTAAAGTTAGAGAAGAAGATCAAAGAAGAAAAGAACAAAGAGAAAATAAAAGAAGATATAGAAAACAAAAAATTATGGATCAACAAAAAAAATTAGATAGAGATCAGGAGTCAATCAAAATTAAAGAATGGGAAGAAAAGTTTGAAAGAGAACAAAAGTTACTTGAAGAAAAAGAGCAGCTAAAAGAGATAAAATTGAGACAAAAAGAATTGGAACAATTAAGATTAAGAGGATTAGAGGATCAAACGATAGAAAGTGAAAATACAACAAGACTCGATAGTTTTAATATAGAAAAAAGTACTGAAAACTAAAGAAATTTAATTTAATAAATTCTTACTCATTGTTTTGGAAAATAGTCTTCACATTTTCCTTCTCTATAAACGTCAGTAGTTCCACAATGAAGACCACCACCAAAGGCATATACATCTCTTAAATCTATAGGTAAAACTTCCATTCCTAACTTATCAAGTTGTTCTGCTTGATATACCTCACTTTTTTCAACGCAAACTGTTTTTGGATCTACAACAAGTACATTCATTGATAGCCAAACTGAAGAATAACACAATGGCGGTGGAGTATTATGGGCTGGTTGAGCTGCATAGACTATTTCCCATCCATTCTTCTCAAAAAGTTTCCGTTGATCTTTGGGAAGTTTTCTTTGAGGGTTGTTAAGAATTAAACCTGGTTTTATTGGTGTAAATGTAGCATCTATATGAATAGGATATGGATCTCCTGGAAAATTAACTGTATGAACACGATGATCAGGAAAATGTCTTTTTAACCAGTCGATCCCCTTCAAATTTGTTGTAAAACCATGTTGAATAATTAAATCTTTTCCAAAACGTAATATATCTGCAGCATCAAATAAAGGTTCTTCTTCTGTTGTTACAAAATATTTTTTCTCCGCCCACTCTAATCTTTGCTCAATACTTACATCCTCAGATAAATAATTTTTATGATAGTCTTTATCTGTTAACCTTGGTTTTGGTGCTGACTCATGTTTCATATTAGGGTCTTCCATGAAATACTTTTGTAATAATGGTCTATAAGCCAAATATTCGAAGAAACGTGAACGAAAACTCATTGTTGCTTCTAACATTTCTTTTCCAACTGTAATTATTACATCTCGTGGAGGCATACAGCCAAACATATTTTCCACTTTCCAATCTGGAGTTCCAATCTCTGCATCAAACTTTAGTGGAGATGGTCTATCAACTCTTACTCCTCTGCTTTCTAGTGTTTTAGAAAATTTATCTAAAAGTTCATTTGCTCTATCGATGGTCTCTTGTGTTCTTCTACCGTGCGTTCCCTTCATGTCAGAGTCGGCTGGAATTTTTACATCTACCGCTGGTTCAGGAGCTGGAATACAACAATTGTCAGCTCTTCCAACAATTACGTGCTTCAGCGGGTCCCACTCATTCCAGCTATTAACAATTGTTTTATCCATCAAATTTATATTATCTAATTTAACCCAATAAATCTCTTATTATTTTGTATCAAGAAACTATAATAAAAAATGGAAATAAATATTAAAAATCCACCAACTATTGTATTTGTAGAAGGTATTTCATTAATCCCTAGCCATGGCAGCCATACCCAAAAAATGCCCCCTATAACTTCAGTAAGAGATAACAAAGTCAAGTCTGCAGCTGGAATACTCTTTGAACCAATTGAATAAAGTATTAGACCAAAACAAACTAATGTACCATGTATAGCAAATAAAGTTTCATTTTTGCCACTCGATAAAAAATTCATATCTGATGCAGTGATCATTACAGAAGAAAATATACAACATATCAAGCCAGCTAATGCTACAGTTGTAAATTTAGGAGTTTCTTTTCTCCATCTAAGGGTTGTTGAAAATATTGCAAACCCAAGTGCTGATGTTAACCCAAACATTAAACCAATAATGTTTCCTATATTTTTAGATCCTAAAGCCATTATAGTAATTCCAATTGATGCAATTACAATTGATATCCAGGTATTTACAGAAACTTTTTCTTTTAAAAAAAGAAATCCTAAGAGTGCAGTTATAAATGGCATAGATGCTAAACATAATAAAGTTATTGCTGCCGATGTATTTGTGATTGACCATATAAAAGTTATCATTGCGGCTCCAAGACCCGCCCCACCAATAAGGCCTGAAACCCCCATTTTCAAATAGTTTTTAAGAAAGCTTTTTCCTTCTTCTAAAAAAAGAAAAAAGTTTAAAAGTATAAAAATTACAATTCCTCTTGTGAAAAGATATTGCCAAGGTACAAGCTGTGGATTATCAATATTTCTAACAACATATGGTCCAAAAGACCATAATATCCCAGCTATTAAAACTAATGGAATTGCTGCTTTGGGATTTTTAAGTTGTACCATAAACAATTTTTAATACTAAATTTCTTTTTTAACAACAAAATTAAATTAATAAATAAAAAATAAATTATAATAAATAACTTATTAATTCTTTAAATTTTAAAAAACAAATGTAGAATAAATTAAATTAATGGACTTAAAAATAATTAAAATTGCTTCAAATATTGAAAATAATAGAATATTAAATGATTACACTGAAAAACTTAAAAATAAAAGTTCATTTTGTGGTGACGAAATAGAAATTTCACTGAAGATTAAAAATCATAAAATTATAGATTTTGGTTACCAAAGTAAATCATGTATATATTGTGAGGCTGCGGCAAGTATGCTTTCACATCAATGTAAAAAAAAATCAATTATTAAAATTAAAAGTCTAATAAAAAATACTGAAAATTTCTTTGAAAATCCAAGTATTAAATTACCAAATGAATGGCATAAATTTGTAGAAATAGTTAATAAAAATAATCTTTCACGTAAAGAATGTATAATGTTGCCATTCAGTGTATTATCTAAACTAATAAAAAACTATGAATAAAAATAATATAATAAAATCATTTTTAGCTGGTTTTTTTTCTTTTATAACAATTGGTTTTTTAACCCTATTAACTTATAAAACTGATTTTGGCATTTTTTTAATAGCTTCATTTGGCTCAACGATGGTAATTTTATATGGATATCCCGATAGTCCCTTTGCGCAACCTAAAAATATTTTTTTTGGTCACTTATTGACAGCAACTACTGGTATAATTTTTGTTAATTATATTCCACTACCAATTTATCTAATGATACCAGCCGCTGTTGGTTTGGGAGTTTTTTTGATGATACTGCTTAATGTAACTCACCCTCCAGCAGGTGGAAATCCGATCATTGTTATTATAGGGTCTTCTTCGTTTAGCTATATTATTAGTCCGGTTATTATTGGAAGTTTAATAGTCATTGTATTTGGAGTGGTTCTAAATAGATTTATTTTACGTAAAGAATACCCAAAAAAATAGCTTTCATTTAAATTAAAAATAATTTGCAGACAATTTTATATATGCTAGACTTTCTTACATAAATTAAGAAAGTAGATTTAATAAGAATTTATCAAAAAGGAGATAATAAAATGAAAGTACTTTGTATATTATATGATGACCCTAAAGGTGGAATGCCAAAAACATACCCTTTGTCTAGTCTTCCAAAATTAGAAAAATATCCAGATGGAATGACATTACCCTCACCGAAAGGAAGAGATTATGTACCTGGTCAACTGCTAGGGTGTGTTTCTGGTGAACTTGGATTGAGAAAATTTTTAGAAAGTAATGGACACGAACTAATTGTTACTAACAGTAAAGATGGAGATGGATGCGAAGCAGATAAGCATATTGTTGATGCAGATATTGTTATATCTCAACCTTTTTTTCCATACTATTTAACTAAGGAAAGAATTGCTAAAGCAAAAAACCTTAAAATGGCTATTACAGCTGGAATTGGCTCTGATCATGTGGATTTACAAGCTGCTATGGATAACAAAATTGATGTAGTAGAAGTAACATTTTGTAACTCAAGATCAGTGGCCGAACATATAGTTATGATGATTGTTTCAATGGTAAGAGATTATCATAACCAACACAGAATTGTAAATGAAGGTGGATGGAACATAGCTGATGCAGTTCAAAGATCATATGATGTTGAAGGAATGCATATTGGAACAGTCGCTGCAGGAAGAATTGGCTTAGATGCACTAAGAAAAATGAAACCATTTGATGTTCACTTGCATTATTTTGACAGACACAAGCTACCAGAAAGTGTTGAAAAAGAATTGAACTTGACGTTTCATGAGTCAGTTGAGTCAATGGTAAAAGTTTGTGATGTTGTTACAATAAATTGCCCTCTTCATCCAGAAACAGAAAATTTATTTGACGATACAATGATAAGTAAAATGAAAAAAGGTGCTTACATTGTAAACACTGCTAGAGGAAAAATTTGTAATAAAGATGCAATTGCAAAAGCTTTAAAAAGTGGTCAGCTAAGCGGCTATGCAGGAGATGTTTGGTTTCCACAGCCAGCACCAAATGATCACGTATGGAGAACTATGCCTAATCACGGTATGACTCCACATACATCTGGAACTTCTTTGACTGCTCAAGCAAGATATGCAGACGGTGTAAGAGAAATTTTAGAATGCTTTTTTGATGGTACAGAAATTAGAAATCAATATCTGATTGTAAAAGATGGACAATTAGCAGGTATGGGTGCTCATTCATACAGCAAAGGATCTGCAACAAGCGGTTCAGAGGAAGCTGCTAAATATAAAAAAGCCTAATTAATTAATACAAGGTAGCTACATAAAAAGTAGCTACCTTTTATATCATTAACAAATTTTTGAATTCTTATACTCTTAGAGAGTGAGATTATTAAAAATTATACTTTTTTTTCTAATACCAATAAACTCAGCTTATTCAGAAAATATGAGTAAAGCATATTTTGCTGGAGGATGTTTTTGGTGTATGGAGGAGTCGTTTGAAAAATTAGATGGTGTTAAAGAAGTGATATCAGGTTACTCAGGTGGAACAACTTCAAATCCAACATATAAAGAAGTAACTAATGAAAATACTGGTCACTTTGAAGTTATTGAAATAATTTATGATAAAAAAGTAATTTCATATGAAACTTTATTAAATAACTTCTGGCTAAATATAGATCCATTTGATGCTTTTGGACAGTTTTGTGATAAAGGTTATAGTTATAGATCTGTTGCTTTTTATCAAAATGAAGTTCAAAAAAAACTTATTAATAAAGCTATTTCTGATATTGAAAAAAAATTCGACAAAAAAGTAGTAACCTATGTTCGGGAATTTAAAATTTTTTATAAAGCTGAAGATAAACATCAAGATTATTACCAAGAATATTTTTTAAATTATTTAATGTATAAAAAAGCTTGTGGACGTGAGGAGGTATTGAAAAGAATTTGGAGTCTTTAAAAAAATTTATAAAGCCTTTTGTGTTGACTTACTTATTTTTTTCTGTGGCAATAAGTTTTTATCCTTCATTTAATTTCTACTCTTTAAAAGGCCAGTTATTAATCATAGGCATATCTTTATTCAATGGTGTTTTAGGTATTTATATTAAAAAGCTATAAAACATAAGGCTCTGGTCGGGCTTCACTATTAAGAACCCTATCCACACCAAAGACGCTAATATCAATTGTTTGATATTTACCTGTGGTTATAAGTTCGGTCAAAGCTCTACCAATGCCAGGGGCCTGCATTAGACCTCTACCTGTAAATCCAGATGCCATATAAACATTTTCGTATTTAGGATGTTTGCCAACAACCGCATTATTATCTAGTTTATTACAATCATAATAACCTGCCCATGCACCTGTTAGTTTTAGTTCTTCAAAAATTGGAACTCTTTTAGCAAGCGCTGGCCAAACAAGTTCGTCGAAATGACTCCAATCAGGTTCTAGATCTTTTGCATCAAATGTAGATATAGGTGATCCTGCCAAATACTCGCCTCCTTCAGGTCTCCAATACACGCCTGTTGTTAGATCTCCAGTAAGAGGCATTTCTTTAATATACTTTGGACATTTAACTCTAAATACTGTGTGCTTTTGTGGTACAACTGGTATGTCTCCCAATAATTCTTTTGTCCAGCAACCAGCAGCAGAAACAATCGTTTTAGCATTTATTTCAGAAATGTTTTTAATATCACCTTTAATAAATATAGCGCCTAATTCCTCGGCTTTACTTTTTAAGGCTCCATGAAATAAGAATGGATCTATCCACCCTTCAGTTTCATTATCTGTGTAAGTTGCAGTTTCTATTCCATCATTATTTATATATGGAAAAAATTCTGGTAGTTCGGAACCTTTAATGTTTTTAGTTCCTGCATCACATTCTTTATGGTTTTCTAAAGCTTTATATTGCTCTTCGGCTCTATCTGGTCCAAACATTAGTAGATATCCATTTGGCACCATACTGGCAGTTGGGTTCGGATTTTTTTTTGTCTTTAAATTTTTCGGCAAATTAAAAATGAACTCTTTCGCAAATTTCCCTAACAAAATATTTTCTTTTTGAAAAAATTGTCTTCTAAATCCTCCTAGAGATAAAGGAAAAGATGCAATTTTATACGTAGGATCTCTTTCAATTACTTTTACTTTTCTACCTTCTTTAGAGAGAAAATAAGCAGTTGCAGTTCCTATTATCCCGCCACCAATTATAACAACGTCATCCATGTTTAATTTAATAATAATAAATTTATATTTAGGAATAATGCATAAATGCTCCAAAGTAAATATGGCATCATAAGCATAAAACTTAAATTACTAACTTTTTTAAATTCGAACATTAAAAATATAATAAATAAAATAATTATAATAAGATTTAAAAGGGCTAATAAAATATTATGGTAAACAAAGAAAACAATACTCCAAGTTGTATTGAAAATGAGATGAATAAAATAGTAATAAACTAAACTAAGGTTCTTATAATTTTTGTGCCAGACTAACCAAATTGATATCGTCATTAATAAGTATAAAGTTGTCCATACGGGTGCAAAAACCCAATCTGGTGGCGTAAGACTTGTTTTAATTAAATTAGAATACCATGGCTCTTTGTATGTTATTGTCGCTACACTTCCTATAAATGACGCTGAATATGTAACTATCGCAAAAACAAAAAAAGATATAAATTTATTTTTTAACATTTTAATATATATATCATTTGATCATGAGTGATAAAACTATATGGATAACAGGAGCAAGTACAGGTATTGGCAGAGCTTTAGCCATAAAATTTGCTAAAAATGGATGGAATGTGGCAGCATCTGCAAGAAGAAAGAATCTTTTAAAGGAGCTAGAAGAATTAAACAAAAATATTTATTCGTTTCCTTTAGATGTTACAGATAAAGAAAAATGTAAAGAAGTTTTTAAGAAAATTGAGGATAAATTTAAAAGTATTGATATATCTTTTTTTTCAACAGGCACATGGGATCCAGGAAGAGAAAAAGAAATTGATGTTGAGCAAATTGAAAATGTAATGAAAATAAATTTTTTTGGAACATTAAATTGCATCAAGAGTGTTGAAAAATATTATAGAAATAGAGGAAATGGGCATATATCTATCGTCTCTTCTATTGCAGGTTATAGAGGGTTACCAAATTCTACAGGGTATGGACCATCAAAGTCAGCGCTAAATAATCTTGCTGAAAGCTTATTTTTTGATTTTAAAAGATATGGAGTGAGAGTTTCTTTAATTTCGCCCGGATTCATTAAAACACCTATGACAGACAAAAACGATTTTAAAATGCCTTTTTTGAGAACTGCTGATTTTGCTGCTGATAAAATCTATGAAGGTCTAGTAAACTCTAATAAATTTGAAATACATTTTCCAAAACAATTAACACTAATTTTGAAATTATTGAGAATTTTACCTTACAGTTTATATCTTAAACTAATAAGTAAACTGACAAAATATCAAAAAAATTAATCCTTAACAAACATCACGGTAAGTTCTGCAACTTTAATTCCAAATTTAGTCATTGTTGCTCTATTAATAGCTACTCTTTCATCTTGCATGAAAATCCAATCATCAAATGTAATTTTTATTTCTCTTCCTTTTACAGGAACTAATAATACATACTCAAACTTAAAAGCTGGTCCATATGAATAGCCCTTCGCAGTACCAACCACATCTCCTGCTGTGCCCTCATATTTATGCTCATCAATTTTTGTTATTTGCCATTGTCTATTTTGAATTTCTCCATCATTCCAATTAAATTTTTCATCTAGGATCAATTTTTTACCATCCCATTTACCATCAAGATCTGCAGAAAACTGTCTAGTAACTTTTCCTGATCTATTTTGTAAAATACCCCACGCCTTAACATTTCCTGATAAATATTCCTCAATGATTAATCTTGGTTTTTGGTCTTTAAAATCTTCTGGTTTCATACTTTGGCTTGTTGAACAATTTGTAATGAAAAGAAAACATATAAGCAATAAAAAATTTTTTATATACATTATATTTAATTCTTGTTCATTGAAAACTGAATTAGGTCGATATTTTTAGCTTTAAAACCAGCTTCACAATATGATAAATAAAAGTTCCACATTCTTTTAAATGTATCATCAAAACCTTGTTGGGAAATACTATTCCATTTTTTTTCAAATTCGTTTCTCCATATTCTTAAAGTATTAGAGTAATCTAAGCCGTAGGAATTGCATTTATCAAAATATAAACCATTTTGATTTGAAAGTTTTAGTATTTCTTTCTTACTAGGCAGAAAACCTCCAGGAAAAATATATTTTTGTATAAAATCTGTTTTAAGTTTATATCTATCATAAATTTTATCATCAATAGTAATAGCTTGAATTGCAGCTATACCACCTTCTCTTAAGCTATCTTTAATTTTTTTAAAATAACTTTGAAGATAATTTTGCCCCACTGCTTCTATCATCTCTATTGATGCTACTGAGTTGTACTTTTCATTTACATCTCTATAGTCAAGCATTTGAATATCTACCTTTTCATTTAATCCATTTTTATAAATTCGATCTTTTGCAAATTCATACTGTTTTTTGGAGATTGTTATACAATCTAGTTTAACATCATAATTTTTACCAACAAATTCTGCAAATCCTCCCCATCCACATCCGATCTCTAAAATTTTATCTCCAGACTTAGGTTTTACTAAAGATGATAACTTTTTATATTTATTTATTTGAGCATCTTCTAGGTTATTTTTTTGATCTTCAAAAATAGCACTTGAGTAAGTTAAAGTTCTATCCAACCACAATGAAAAAAATTCATTACCTAAATCATAGTGTTTAGATATATTTTCTTTACTCTTTTTTTTTGTATTTTTAATAATAAACTTCTTAAAAAAATTGACTAATGGAAAGTCTAAAATTCCGGAAAATTTATGTATTTTGCTTATATTTTTTGCAGCAATTTCTATTAGATCTGTTAAATTATCTGTATCAAAATCTCCTCTCATATATGACTCTGCCAAACCTATGCTTCCTTTGTTAATAAGCTCAAAGGTTAAACCAGGTTTTTTAAGTCTTAATGTAACTGTTTTTCCTTTGCTGTCTGCGCCCAGCAAGGTTACTTTGCCATCATAATTTATGAACTGAATTTTTCCATAAGATATGTTTTTTAGTGAATTAAGAACTATTTGATCAGGAATTGTTTTTATATTCATTATTTTTCAAAACTAGTGTTATTTTTTTTTTTTGTAATTTTTTTAATGAATTTAATTCTTTTTAACCATAATCTTAATGCCTCAAAATGTATCGCTGATATTATTTTAAAAGTCATTAAAGGGTGCTTTAAATATGAAATTAGAAGGTTTTTCTTGTTTAATTCAACTCTCTCACCATCTTGAGAAGCGAAAAGTAGTTTTCCTTCACTATCTCTTTGGTCAATAATAACTGATAAATTTTTGTCGGGTTTTAAAATTTTAAAATTATAGGTTGAATTCAAATCCATAAATGGGGATACATGGAATTTTTTATTACACTGATTTTTAATAATACCTTTATCCTCTGTCTTAAAAATATAAGTATGTTGCTCCCCAAAGGTATTTTTTACTTCATACATTATTGCAATCAAAGATTCTTCTCTATCAAATACAAAAAAAATACTTAATGGGTTAAACACATATCCAAATATTCTTGGATAGCAGAGTAAATTTATGTTTGAAATCTCTTTTTTTACACCTGCTTCAATTAATTTACTTGTTACCCACTCCTTTAAAGATTTACCGTCTCTATCTCCATGATCCTTATCGTAGAAACTTATCAAATTAAATTTATTATAAGAAAAAAAAGGAATTTTATTTTGTAGTTGTTCGATTTCGTTAAGGTTTAAATATAGAGAAAAAACCTTATATTTGAAAAAATGTTCTTTAGGTTTAAATCTTTTATGTATAACTTTCCCCAAATATATACATGAATTATTAATCATCTAAATGATTTATCATTTCTAATGATGACTTTATTCCATCTTCATGAAATCCGTAACCAAAATAACTTCCACAAAATAAAATATTTTTTTTATTTTGTATAATTTTGAGTTTTTTTTGGTTTTCTAGTGCTTGTTTGTCATAATATGGATGGGTAAACTCAACGGTCTCAAGTATCTTTTTTTTATTAATCTCATAAAATGGGTTTAAAGATAGAAATATATTTTTTTCTGTTCTTAAATTTTGCAACAAATTTAACCAGTAGGTTATTGATGTATTTGCCAAATTATTTTTGTTTATAGTCGAATTCCATGAAGACCAGGCTTTCTTATTTAATGGCATTACTGAACTATCTGTATGTATAACTGCAATATTTTTTTTATACTTAAAATTTGACAATATATTTTTTTCATCTTCAGTAGGTTTGTCTATTATCGACAATGTTTCATCAGCATGTGTGGCTATAACTACTTTGTCATAATCAAAAAATTCATGATTTTTCCCATAAAAAACTTTTACACCAGTATTGTATCTACTTACTTTATTTATATTGTAGTTTTTATAGTATTCTCCACTTATTGTTTTTAAAATTTTATCTACATAGGTCCTACTTCTATTTTTAATTGTGTACCATTGTGGTCTATTCTTTAAATTAAATAATCCGTGATTTTGAAAAAATTTTATAAAAAATTTTAATGGCATTTGTTGTGCTTCATAAGGTGGCATGGACCATATTGCAGATACCATTGGAACAATGTGATAATTAATAAAATAGTTAGATAATTTTTGTTCTTTTAAAAAATCACCTAAAGTTAAATTTTCATTTACATCCATCAATTGATCACTTTTTTTATAAAAATTAATTATTTCCATAAACATTTTCAAAAATTTTAAATTAAAAATATTTTTTTTATTAGAAAAAATTCCTGACAGTCCTTTGCCACAATACTCTATGTTTGTACCTTTTACAGATACTGATAAGCTCATATTACTTTTTTCAATTTCTACCCTGTTTTCTTTTAAAAATTTGACAAAATTTGGATAAGTCTGAAAATTAAATACAATAAAACCAATATCTACCGGCAAATTAATTTTTTCATCTGAAACATCTAAAGTATACGAATGGCCTCCAAAATGATCTTCTTTTTCAAAAAGATCAACTTTGTATTTTTTTGATAGATAATGTGCTGCACTTAAACCAGATATTCCTGATCCAATTACTGCAATCCTCATTAATTTTAAGCTGCGTCTTCTTTAAATTCATCCATTGATGGACAAGTACAAAATAGATTTTTATCTCCGTAAACATTATCAACTCTTGCGACCGGCGGCCAAAATTTATTTGATTTTAGAAAGCTTGATGGATAAGCCGCTTCTTCCCTAGAATATTTATGCTCCCATTTATCAGATGTTAATTCTAAATCTGTGTGAGGTGCGTTCTTTATAGGGTTGTCTAATTTATCAAATTTCCCCTCCTTGATTTGATTTATCTCTTTTTTTATTTTTATAAGACAATCACAAAATCTATCTAATTCTCTCAGACTTTCACTCTCTGTTGGCTCTATCATCATAGTCCCTGGTACAGGCCAAGACATAGTCGGAGCATGAAATCCGAAATCTATTAATCTTTTTGCAATATCCTCCTCTGTAATTCCTGTTTCAGATTTTATTGATCTAATATCAATTATACATTCATGAGCTACATTCCCATTTTTTCCTTTATATAATATGGGAAAATGATCTTTTAACTTATTAGCAACATAGTTAGCATTTAAAATTGCAATTTGAGTTGCCAATTTCAAACCCTCTGAGCCCATCATCTTAATATACATCCAAGATATTGACAAAATACTTGAACTTCCCCATGGTGCTGCAGATACAGCACCTATACCAGTTGCTGGTCCACAATCTTTGATAACAGGATGTGATGGCAAA
>CAZBRW010000008.1:0-17773 GCA_964494555.1 uncultured Candidatus Pelagibacter sp.
CCTCAATAGTTAGTTTTTTTGGAAGTTCTACATAGGGAGAAATAAAATTAATTTTCTCAAGAATTTTTGTTCTATTTTCTTCACTCTCTATGTCAATATCGTTAATAAGTACATTGCCAGATGTGGGTTTTATTAATCCCAAAATCATTCCTATTGTTGTAGTTTTTCCGCAGCCATTTGGTCCCAATAAACCCACTATTTCTCCTTTTTTAATTTCAAAATTTATATTCTTGACAACTAATGACTCTTTATATTTTTTACTTAAACTATTAATTTTGATAGTCATCTTTTTGATGCCCTAATTAATCTATCATTAATTGCATGACCCAGGCCTTTATCTGGGATTTTTTCTACAGCGATTTTTTTATATTTTTTTTTTTTAATCATTCTTAATGTTTTGTATAAATTTCTTGCAGCTTCTTTAAGGTTTTTATTTTTACTTAAATAAAAAAAATTTTTATCAGATAATTTTCTTTTTTTAATTAATATAAATGCCTCATCTGTTGAAGATTTAGTTTTATTTAGTCTAATTGGTAACCCAGGTGAATAATGTAGTTTTCCTTGGCCAGGGGTAATAATCTTTTTACCTTTACTAACAAATTTAATTTTTTTCTTCAAAATTTTATTTATTTTCTCTATCTCAGTTCCTCCAAATCTCATTATTTTTGGTTTATTTATCAAACTAATAATAGTTGATTCTAAACCCACTTTAGATCTACCACCATCTAATATAAATTTTATATTTTTACTGAATTCCTCTTTAACGTCTGCTTTTGAGATAGGACTTATTTTTGTTGATATATTTGCACTAGGCGCAGCTAAAGGATATGGTAGAATTTTAAGTAAAGACTTTGTTAATGGATGCAATGGAAATCTAACTGCCAAAGTAGACTTGAAATTTGTCACATTCTTAGAAATCCTACTTTTTTTTTTTAACTTTAGAACGAAAGTGATTGGACCTGGACAAAATTTTTTATATAGTTTTAAAAAATTTTCATTTATTATACAATCTTTCTTTAATTCATTTATGCTATAATAATGAACAATAAGAGGATTACGCTTAGGTCTTTTCTTTAAGATAAATATTTTAGATGTTGCTAGATCTGAATATGCATTAGCTGCCAATCCATAGACTGTTTCAGTTGGTATTCCAATGCACTCTTTTTTATCCAGATAGTATTTAGCTTTTTTAATATTTGAAAGATTGTTTTTCATGTATTATTAACAGCTTTTATATGAAACTTAAAAATTTGCCAGATTATATTAAAGAGAAATCTTTAAATGAATTAACTGATTTAGCGACCAGTATTATTGAAAATCTAGAGAATGAAAAAGATCTCGAAAAATCTGTTAACGAGTATCAAAAATTAATAAAATTAAATAATTTAATTGAGATGAGATTTAAAAATACTTCTAAAAATATATCTGATGTTACTAAAGAAAAAATTTTGAAAATTTTAAAAAAAAATGAAAAAAAAACTAAATAAAATTGCTAACGATACTAATCTTTTTTTAATAAAATTTTTATCAAAACAGAAAAAAACTGATTTAATTAAACCTATCAAGTATGGACTTTTTCCTGGTGGTAAAAAAATTAGATCAAAATTAATTATTGATGTAGGAAAAATTTTTAAATTAAGATATCAGGACCTCATTAGATTAAGTGCTGCAGTAGAATGTATTCATTCATATTCATTAATTCATGATGATCTTCCCTGCATGGATAATGATAATTTAAGAAGGGGAAAATTATCTACACATAAAAAATTTGGAGAAGCTACAGCTATACTGGCGGGGAATTCTTTGCTTACTCTAGCTTTTGAGATTTTAAGTGAAATTAACTTCAAGTCAGAAAATAAAACAAAAAATATGTTAATAAATTTATTAGCAAAGTGTTCTGGTCATTCTGGAATTGCAGGAGGTCAGTTTTTGGATTTAACTTTTGAAAATATGAAAGTTTCATCAAGAAAAATTGTTGAGATGCAAATAAAAAAAACTGGGGAGCTTTTTAGTTTTTGTTGTGTTGCGCCAGTAATAATGAGTAAAAAATATAATTATATAAAAAAATTTGAAAAGTTAGGATTAGATATTGGTTTGTTGTTTCAAATAGCGGATGATTTAATTGACTATACTGGTAATTCAAAAAAGGCAGGTAAAAAAACAAAAAAAGATTTGAAAAAAGGCAAGGCCAATTTAATTAATTTACTTGGTTATAAAAATACTATTAAATATAGTGAAAAATTAAAATTAGATATATTTAAAAAATTAAATGTATTTGAGGAGAAAGCTAAGGAATTAAAAAATACAATTAGCTATATATTAGAGAGAGATAAGTGAGCAAAAATTATAAATATTTAGATGAAGTTAACTTTCCATCAGATCTAAAAAATTTTTCTTCTTCACAACTAAAAATACTTGCAGAAGAAGTTAGATCAGAAATGATTGACGCTGTATCAGAAACAGGTGGACACTTGGGAGCAGGTCTTGGAGTTGTGGAGCTTACTGTCGCTTTGCATCATATATTTAACACTCCAAATGATAAGTTAATTTGGGATGTCGGCCATCAAACATACCCACACAAAATTTTAACAGGCAGAAAAGACAAAATTAGAACTTTGAGAAAAGGTAATGGATTATCTGGTTTTACTAAAAGATCCGAAAGTGAGTATGATCCTTTTGGTGCAGCACATAGCTCTACCTCTATATCATCTGCATTAGGGATTGCAGTAGCACATAAACTTTCAAATAAATCTGATAACGTTGTATCAGTTATTGGCGATGGAGCAATGAGCGCAGGTATGGCTTATGAGGCCATGAATAACGCAGGTACTAGTAAAACAAAAATGATTGTTATTTTAAATGATAACGATATGTCAATCGCAAAACCAGTTGGAGCAATGAGATCTTACTTAGCAAAAATTTTATCTGGTAAAATATATTTTAGTTTTAGAGAAACAATAAAGTTGATAATATCTGCCTTTTCAAAAAGATTTAGTAAAAAAGCTGGAAAAGCAGAAGATTTTTTGAGATCCGCAGTAACAGGTGGAACTTTATTCAATTCTTTGGGTTTTTATTATATTGGACCAATAGATGGACATGATATGGATTCTCTAACTTCCGTTCTTAGAAATGCAAAAGAAACTAATTTTAATGGTCCAATTATGATACATATTAAAACACAAAAAGGGAAAGGTTATAAATTTGCTGAAAACTCTGAGGATAAATATCATGGTGTTTCTAAGTTTAATGTAAATACAGGGGTTCAAGAAAAATCAAAATCAACAGCTTTACCTTTTACAAAGGTCTTTGCTAATACACTAGTTAAACATGCGGAAAAAGATAGTAAAATTATCGGAATTACAGCTGCAATGCCATCTGGAACAGGAATGGATATTTTTGGTAAAAAATTTCCCACTAGGATGTTTGATGTTGGGATTGCTGAGCAACATGCTGTAACTTTTGCAGCAGGTTTGGCAACCGAAGGTTACAAGCCATATGCAGCAATATATTCAACTTTTCTTCAAAGAGCATACGATCAAGTAGTACACGATATTGCAATTCAAAGTTTACCAGTGAGGTTTGCAATAGATAGAGCCGGTCTAGTAGGTGCCGATGGACCAACTCATGCAGGATCTTTTGATATAGCATTTCTAGCAACATTACCAAACTTTATTGTAATGGCTGCAAGCGATGAATCTGAACTAGTTAAAATGATAAATACTTCAGTTGATATTAACGATAAACCATCAGCATTTAGATATCCAAGAGGAAATGGAGTTGGAGTTGAGTTACCAAATATAAATGAAAAATTAGAAATTGGAAAAGGAAGAGTAATAAAAGAGGGTAAGAATGCAGCTTTAATAAACTTTGGAGCAAGACTTAATGAATGTTTAATTGCAAGAGAAAATTTGTCAAAAAAAGGAATAAATATAACAATAGTAGACGCAAGATTTGCAAAACCCCTAGATGAAAAACTTATTTGGCAGATAGCCAATGATCATAATGCCGTGATTACAATTGAAGAGGGATCTATTGGTGGCTTTGGCTCTCATGTTGCTCAATTCTTAAATGAAAAAAATTTACTTGATAATAATTTAAAATTTAGATCTATGTTTTTACCAGACAGGTTTATTGATCATGATAAGCCGGATACAATGTATAAATATGCTGGATTAGACTCTTTAAATATAGAAAATAAGATATTAGATACTATTAATTCAAAAGTTGTAGTTAAGAAAAGTAACTAACTATTACACTGAGCATTATTCATTAAAAAATGATCTAAAATTACGCAATGCATCATTGCCTCACCGATTGGAACAGCTCGAATGCCAACACATGGATCATGTCTACCTTTAACCGATATAGAAGTATTTTTTCCATATCTATCTATTGTTTTTCGACTAGATAAAATTGACGATGTTGGTTTTACTGCAAATGAAACTATAATTTCTTGGCCTGAGGATATACCTCCTAAAATACCTCCAGCATTATTTGAGTTGAATTTTGTTTTTTTTCCTTTTTGTTCAATTTCATCTGAGTTTTGCTCACCAGTTAATTGAGCAGAGTTTATCCCAGACCCAATATTAACACCTTTGACAGCATTAATACTCATCATTGCCGATGCAAGATCCATATCTAATTTTGAGTAAATCGGCGCTCCAAGACCAACAGGTACACCTCTTGCTCTGATTTCAATTATTGCACCACAAGAAGATCCAGATTTTCTAATACTTAATAAATATTTTTCCCATAATTTTAAGATTGATTTGTCTGGACAGAAGAAAGGATTTTTTGATATAAATTTGTCATTCCACTTATTTGTATCACATCCAAGTATGCCTAATTGTGTGACAGCACCTTTTACATTATATTTTGTACCTATTTTTTTTTCTAATACTTTCTTAGCAATAGCACCTGCAGCAACTCTGGATGCCGTCTCTCTAGCAGACTGTCTACCACCACCTCTATAATCTCGAATTCCATATTTTTTAAAATAAGTAAAATCTGCATGACCCGGTCTAAATTTATTTTTTATAGTTTCATAATCTCTAGATCGCATGTCTTTGTTGTATATAATCATGGAAATAGGTGTTCCCGTAGTTTTGCCATCAAAAACGCCCGAAAGTATTGTTACCTTGTCATCCTCTTTTCTTTGAGTTGTAAACTTAGACTGTCCAGGCTTTCGTTTATTCAACTCTTTTTGTATATCTTTTTCACTAATATTTATATTAGGTGGACACCCATCTACAACACAGCCTATGGCAGGACCATGTGACTCACCCCAAGTGGTGAAACGAAATATCTTTCCAAAAGTATTAAATGACATTAAATATACTATATAGATTATTTTGTTTAAATTATGAATCAAAAAAACTCATATGGAATAGATAAATGCTTCGGAGAATTAGAAAATCCTTTTAAATTGTTCGAAGAATGGTTTGATGAAGCAAAAAAGTCTGAACCTAATGATCCAAACGCCCTTGCCCTTGCCACATCAGATAAAGACGGAATACCCTCAGTAAGAATGGTATTGCTTAAAGGTTTTAGTGAAAAAGGATTTATATTCTATACAAACTTAAACAGCAAAAAAAGTGAAGATATTAAAGCTAATCCTAACGCTTCAATATGCTTTCACTGGAAAAGCTTATTAAGACAAATAAGAATAGTTGGTAAAATAAATGCTGTTCCAAATAAAGACGCTGACGAATATTATAGTAGTAGAGGTTATGGTAGTCGTATTGGAGCTTGGGCCTCTAAGCAAAGTACAATTTTAAATAATAGAAATCAGCTTTATCAATCAATTGATTTTTTTAAAAAAAAATATCCTGATAAAAATAATGTTCCAAGGCCAGAATATTGGTCAGGATGGAATCTATCACCAAATGAAATTGAATTTTGGTTAGATGGAGAAAATAGAATTCATCAGAGGTTAAAATATATTAAATCAAGAGATAATAGTTGGAAAAAAATTTTACTTAGTCCTTAAAAGCTTCTCTCTAAACTGAAGGATGTTAATTTTTTTAAAATTTCTTTCTCTTTACATTCTGGAAAAATACTAAGCGAATTAGAAGATAGATTTATAAAATATTCAGCTTTTGAGTAACAATCATTTATTACATTATATTTTTTAATTAATTTTATAATATTTTTGAAATCGTTTTGCGATCTATTTTGTTGAACAAAATATTCTTTTACAATTTTTTTTTCTTCAACAGATGCTTTTTGATATAATAAGATAATAGGTAAAGTAATTTTTCCTTCATAGAAATCATTTCCTATTTCTTTACCAAATAATTTTAATTCAGAATTATAATCTAAGGTGTCATCAGCGATTTGAAAAGTAAGTCCAAGATTTTTTCCGTAAAATTCTAAAGCATCTTTAACTTTACTCTCTTTATTTGATAAAATTGCGCCTACTTTAGTAGCTGCAGCAAATAGAGAAGCAGTCTTTGAAGAAATTATTTTTAAATACGTTTCTTCCAACATATCGATTTCACCTTTATGTTGTAATTGCAAAACCTCTCCTTGTGAAATTTCAGCAGATGTTGATGATAATAATCTTAACACTTCTTGATCTCCATCTTCGACCATCATTTCAAAACATCTACTTAATAAATAATCTCCAACTAATATGGATGATTTATTGCCCCAAATATTGTTTAAGGTTTTTTTGCTTCTTCTTAAATCGCTATTATCTATTACATCGTCATGCATTAAGGTTGCCGCATGTATCAATTCTACACAACCAGCGAGATTTACATCTCTACTTCCTTTAGCGTAACCACAAAGTTTTGCTGAACCAAGTGTTAAAAGCGCTCTTAACCTTTTGCCGCCTGTTCGCAGGTGATATTTGGTCATTTCGTCTACTAATTGAACTTTACTTGATAATTTTGACTTGATTTTTTCATCTACTAAAATCAGTTTGTCTTCTAAAGAATTTTTGAGTTCTGAATAAGAATTATTAATTCGATTTTTTAATTGAACAACTGTGCCCATAACTTTAAAGTAGTATAATTATAACAATATAATACTTATCAATTGACGCACCCAAAACTTCAATTATAAGTACACTTTAATATTAGATAAAAAATTTTATAATTATAACTATGTTTTCATTTTTAAAAAAAAAAAAAATAATTCCACATATTAAATTAAGTGGAGTTATAGGTAATGTTGGTAAGTTTAAACAGGGAATAGATTTTGCAAACCAAGAAGAAATAATAAAAAAAGCATTTTCAATTAAAAAATCACCAGCAGTTGCTATAACTATAAATTCTCCTGGAGGCTCTCCAGTGCAATCCCATTTAATACATGATTATATTAGAAACCTTGCAAAGAAAAATAAAAAAAAAGTTATAATTTTTGCCGAAGATGTTGCTGCATCTGGAGGATACTTAATTGCCTGTGCAGGAGATGAGATTTATGCAAATCAAAGTTCTATAGTTGGTTCAATAGGTGTAATATATTCATCATTTGGCTTTAAAGATTTAATTCAAAAAATTGGAGTTCAAAGAAGAGTATATACTGCCGGAAAAAATAAAAGCACTCTCGATCCTTTCATGGAAGAAAAACAAGAGGATATTGAAAGATTAAAAAATATCCAATTAGATTTACATAAAGATTTTATTGAAGTTGTTGAAAAAAGCAGAAAAAGTAAATTAAAAAAAGATAGTGGCATAGAATTATTTTCTGGGGAATTTTGGTCAGGTAGAAAAGCAAAAGATCTTGGACTAATAGATGGTATTGGAACATCAGATCAGATTTTAAAAGAAAAATTTGGAGAAGATGCAATAATTAAGAAATTCGAAAAATCAAAAGGATGGTTGGCAAAAAAATTATCATCTACAGATAATCATATCGATCAAATGATAAATATTTTAGAAGAAAGATCTATCTGGCAAAGATATGGTTTCTAAAAAAAAAAACAAAAAACCTAAATTTCACTCATTTCAAGACACAATATTGAATTTACAAAAATATTGGAGCAAGCATGGTTGTGTTATTTTGCAACCGTATGATATTGAGGTTGGAGCAGGAACATTTCATCCTGCTACTACTTTAAGATCTTTAGGACCCAAAGCTTGGAAAACTGCTTATGTGCAACCATCGAGACGCCCTACTGATGGACGCTACGGAGAAAATCCAAATAGACTTCAACATTACTATCAATTTCAGGTTTTAATTAAACCTTCTCCCAGTAACATTAAAAGACTTTATTTAAAGAGTTTATCTTCTATTGGAATTAGCCATCTTGAACATGATATTAGATTTGTTGAAGACGATTGGGAAAGCCCAACCCTAGGCGCAGCAGGTTTAGGATGGGAGGTTTGGTGTGATGGAATGGAGATTACACAATTTACTTACTTTCAACAAATGGCAGGAATAGAATGTAAGCCTGTATCTGTAGAATTAACATATGGCCTTGAAAGATTATGCATGTTCACTCAGCAACAAAAAAACGTATTTGACTTAGCTTGGAACAATGATGGAATTTTTTATAAAGATGTATTTCATCAATCAGAAAAGGAATTTTCTAAGTATAATTTCGAGTTAGCAAATACAGACAATCTTTTTATAAATTTTAATATGGTTGAAAAAGAAGCTCAATCTTTAATTGAAAATAAACTTTCATTACCTGCATATGATCAATGTTTAAAAGCAAGTCATATTTTTAATATATTAGATGCAAGAGGAGTGATTAGTGTAGCTCAAAGATCAGAGTACATCTCCAGAATTCGAAATATAGTTAAAGCCACTGGTAAAGTTTGGCTTGAAAACAATATATAAATGTCAGGTTTTTTTTTAGAACTTTTTACAGAAGAAATTCCATCAGGCTTACAGTCTTCTGCAAGAAATGATTTAAGTAAAAGTTTTAAATTATTCTTTGATGAGCAAAATATAAAATATGATATAAACCCAAAAATAATTTCAACCCCAAATAGGTTAGCAGTCCATTTTAAACATATAAAAAAAGAAATTTTAATTAAGTCAGACGAAATAAGAGGGCCAAGTGTATCCGCTCCAGAAAAAGCAATTGAAGGATTTTCAAAATCGAATGAAACATCAATTAAAAACCTTTATAAAAAAAAAACAGAAAAAGGTGAATTTTATTTTTATACAAAACCATCAAAAAAGGTTAAAACTGTAGATATTTTAAATAGAAATATTCCCTTAATTTTAGAAAAATTGAACTGGAAAAAATCAATGAAATGGGGAGAATTTAACCTTTATTGGGGAAGGCCTCTTAAGTCTATTTTAGCAATATACGACTCAAAACCATTAAACTTTAAATTTCATCATATAACTTCTTCAGATAAAACATTTCTTGATAAAGATTTTGAGGAAAAAACAAAATCTTTTAGAAACTTCGACACATATATTTCACATTTTAAAAAATTTAAAATTATAATTGATCATGACATAAGAAAAAAATATATCGAAAAAGAACTAATAAAACAGTCATCCAAAAAAAATTTAAAAATTAATATTAACAAAAAATTATTAGATGAAGTTGTTGGTATTGTTGAAAAACCAAAAATTATTATGTGTGCTTTTGATAATAAATTTTTAAATATACCAAAAGAAATTATTACCATAACAATGAAACAACATCAGAAATATTTTCCTAGTTATGATAACAAAGGTAATTTATCTAATTTTTTTTTTGTAGTGACTGACACTGACGATAAAAAAGGTTTTATCAAAATTGGAAATGAGAGAGTTGTAGAAGCGAGACTAAGTGATGCTGAATTTTTTTGGAAAAAAAATAAATCACAAAGTTTGATAAAACAAATATCAAAACTTAAGAATATTAGTTATTTTAAGGGTTTAGGAACTTATTTTGATAAAGTTCAGAGGATTAAAAAATTAAGTGCATTAATTTCAGATGAATTTTTGATTAGTAAAGAAAAAATGGAAATTGCATCATCTATTTGTAAAGTTGATTTATTATCAGATTTAGTAGGAGAATTTCCTGAACTTCAAGGTGTTCTCGGAGGCTATTTTGCTCTCTCTCAAGGTTTTGAAAAAGATATTTGTTTAGCCGTCAGTGAACATTATTTACCGATAGGTATCGAAAGTGTTATACCGAGAAAACCTTATAGTATTGCTTTATCTTTAAGCGACAAAATAGATACTCTTGTAGGTTTTTTCGGAATAAATTTAAAACCTTCAAGCTCAAAAGATCCTTATGCTCTTAGAAGATTGGCAATTGGATTAATAAAAATGATCTTAGAAAATAAAAAAAAAATTAATTTAAAAAATTTAATAAATTATTCATCTAAACTATATGCTGAGCAATCAATTGAGATTGACTCTAAAAGTGTTCAGAAAGAATTAACAGATTTTTTTCATGAAAGATTTAAGAATTATATGAAAGAAAAAGGAGTAAGGCAGGATATAATCGAGAGTTCTACTCGAGATTACAATATCAATGATATATTATTAGTTTTTAATAAAGTACTAATATTTAACAAATTAATTTCAAAACAAGTTGGGTTAGATGTGATGTTTAGTTATAAACGCGCATCAAGTATTTTAATTAGTGAGAAAAAAAATAACAAAAGTGAAATTTCGGGATCTTCTGATCCAGGTTTATTTAAAAGCAATTATGAAAAAAACTTATATAAAAAAATACATGATATAAGAAAAGATTTTACGAGTGTAAGCAAAGAAGATGATTATGAAGCTTTACTAGGATCTCTTGCGACTGCTAAAAATGAAGTAAGTGAGTTTTTTGACAATGTAATTGTAAATGATGACGATGAAACACTTAAAAAAAATAGGCTAGAACTTTTACAAATGTTATGCAATACCTTTGATAATTATTTTAATTTATCAAGAATAGAAAATTTATAATGAAAAAGCTCATTTTTAATTTTAAATCAAAAGATATAAAAAAAATTAAAAATTCTAAAAATATCTTAGGAGGAAAAGGTGCTAATCTTATAGAAATGGGAAGATTAGGTTTTCCTGTACCTTCAGGATTTACTATTTCTACAAATGTATGTGATATTTTTTATAATAATAAAAAAACACTTGGATTGAAAATCATCAGTGCAATTAAGAAAGAAATAAGAAGTATAGAAAAGGACTCGGGCAAAAAATTTGGAAATATAAATAATCCACTTTTGCTTTCTGTTAGATCTGGCGCAAGAGTATCCATGCCTGGAATGATGGATACAATACTTAATTTAGGTTTAAATGATAAAACAGCCGATGCTCTTGCAAAAAATACTTCAAATAAAAGATTTGCAATGGATAGCTATAGAAGATTTATTCAAATGTACGGAAATGTAGTATTAGGAATAGATAGTTTTAATTTCGAAGATTTGATTGAAAACTATAAGCTTTCAAAAGGAGTTTTATTAGATACAGATCTTAATGCTGAGGATTGGGGTCGATTGATAAACGATTTTAAAAATGTTGTGAAAGAAAAAACAACAAAAGAATTTCCGCAGGATGTTTATGAACAATTATTTGGTGCCATTTCTGCAGTTTTTTTGTCTTGGGAAAGTAAAAGAGCAAAGGTTTATAGAAAAATAAATCAAATACCATCAACCTGGGGTACAGCTGTAAACGTGCAGTTAATGGTATTTGGTAATATGGGCAAAAGTTGTGCTACTGGGGTGGTATTTACAAGAAACCCTGCGGATGGAAAAAATGAAATATACGGTGAATATTTAGTTAATGCCCAAGGAGAAGATGTAGTAGCTGGTACAAGAACCCCTCAGCATATAACAAAAAAAGCTAGAATTGATTCTAAAATGGTTGAAAGATCAATGGAAGAATTAATGCCAACAACATTTAAACAACTAAAAAAGATTCTTATTAAATTAGAAAAACATTATAAAGATATGCAGGATGTTGAATTTACAATAGAAAATCAAAAACTTTGGATTCTGCAAACACGCTCTGGAAAAAGAACCGCTAAATCAGCTGTCAAAATAGCTGTAGACATGGTTAAAGAAAAATTAATTACAAAAAAAGAAGCTGTATTGAGATTAAACCCAAATTCTCTTGATACACTTTTACATCCCACTTTAGATGAAAAAACTGAAATAAATGTAATTGGAAATGGTTTACCAGCATCTCCAGGAGCAGCAAGTGGCAAAGTTACGTTTTCATCTGAAGAGGCTGAAAGATTAAATTCTATGATGCAAAACACAATACTAGTTAGAGTAGAAACATCGCCTGAGGATATTAATGGCATGCATGCTGCTAAAGGAATCTTAACAGCCAGAGGTGGTATGACCAGTCATGCAGCTGTTGTAGCAAGAGGCATGGGCAGGCCTTGCGTATCAGGATCTAGTGAAATTGAGATCGATTATGATAAAAAAATTTTTAAAATAAAAAATATAGTGGTTAAAGAAGGAGATGTTATTACTATTGATGGATCTACAGGTAGAATTATATTGGGAGATATAAAAACGATCAAACCGGAAATATCTAAAGATTTTTCAAAAATAATGAGCTGGGCGGACAGCTTTAGAAAATTAAAAATAAGAACAAATTCTGAAACTTTTCTTGATACAAAAACAGCAAGAGAATTTGGAGCTGAAGGTATTGGTTTATGTAGAACTGAACATATGTTTTTTGATGAAGAAAGGATTTCATCAGTAAGACAGATGATTCTTTCCAAATCAAAAAATGATAGAGATAAAGCTTTAGAAAAATTATTACCCCATCAAAAAAATGATTTTGTTGAGATATTTAAGATTATGAGTGGATTACCAGTTACCATTAGATTGTTAGACCCACCTTTACACGAGTTTTTACCAAAAAATGAAAGTGAAATTAAAGATGTAGCTAAATCACTTAATTTATCAAGCCAAGAAGTTCAAGTCAGAATTGATGAATTGCATGAGCATAACCCAATGCTCGGACATAGGGGGTGTAGGCTAGGTATTTCTTTTCCAGAAATTTATGAAATGCAATGTAAGGCTATATTTGAAGCTTTAATTGAGTGTAAAAATAACAAAATAAAACCAATTATGCCTGAAATAATGATCCCTTTAGTTTCTACTGAAGCCGAGATTAAAATTATGAAAGAATTAGTAATTAGAGTTGCAGAAACAGTTCAGCACAAAAATAAAGTAAAGATAAATTTTTTGGTTGGGACAATGATTGAACTCCCAAGAGCTGCTTTAAAAGCAAAAGATATTGCAAAGCATGCAGAGTTTTTTAGTTTTGGAACAAATGACTTAACTCAAACAACTTTTGGGATAAGCAGAGATGATAGTGGAAAATTTTTAAATGATTATATTGAAAATAAGATTTTTGATATAGATCCTTTCGTGTCAATAGATGAAGGAGTAGGAGATTTAATTCAGATTGCAACGTTAAATGGAAAAAAGCAAAACAAAAAAATTAAATTAGGAATTTGTGGAGAACATGGTGGAGATCCAAAAAGTATTCATTTTTGTTCTAAAACAGGTTTAGATTATGTTTCTTGTTCACCATATAGAGTGCCTGTTGCGAGATTAGCAGCTGCTCAAGCTGAATTATTAAAATAGACAATTTTTAATCAAAATGTTTTAGAAAATATACAAGCTAGTATCAAATGATTTTGAACTGTGAGTAATAGCACCTATAGAAATTCTATTAATTCCAGTTTTTGATATTTTTTTTATATTTTTAAGAGAAGCGTTACCAGAATATTCAGTTTGATATCTATTATTACTAAGCTTTAAGCATTTCTTTAATTGACCAGAACTCATGTTATCAAAAAGTATTCTTTTGAATTTTAAGTCAATAACTTGTTTAAGTTGTTTTATATTTTCAATTTCAACAGTAACAGTTTTTTTGGTTTTAATAGCTTTCTTAACTAATTCTCTAAGATCACCAGAGGCGGTGATATGGTTTTCTTTAATAAGAATTTCATCACTTAAATTATATCTATGATTATAGCCACCACCCTTTTTAACAGCGTATTTTTCTAATGTTCTTAAATTAGGCGTAGTTTTTCGAGTACAACATATTTTAGTTTTTTTACTAATTCTTTTAGTGAACTCATTAGTTAATGTTGCAATTCCCGAGGCATGATTAAGAAAGTTTAATGCAGTTCTTTCAGCCAGTAAGATCGTTTTAGTGTAGGCTTTAATTTCAGCAATAACTTTATTTTTTTTAATTTTTGCTCCATCAGAAATTTTCTTTGAAAAAACCGTTTCTCTTCCGATTAATCTAAAAGCTGTTTTACAGAATTCTAATCCAGCTATTACACCGTCTTGTTTAGCTATTATCTTCGCTTTTACTTTTTTGTTAAGTGATTTGATTAGTTTAGTTGTAATATCTCCTCTTGGTTTTAAATCTTCTTCAAGAGCTTTTTTTACAATTAAATTAATATATTTTTGATTTATTTTATACACTAATCTAACGACCAATTTCAGTCATTCTAATTACAGAGTTTCTTGCTGCATTGATAGTTTTATTATCTAATAAAATCTCATTAGTTTCATTTTTTAAGCAATCTAAAATTTTAGGAAGAGTAATCCTTTTCATATGTGGACATAAGTTACAAGGTCTTATAAATTTTACATTTGGATTATCTACTTGAACATTATCGCTCATTGAACATTCAGTGACCATCATTACTTTTTCTGGCTGGTTGTCTTTAACGTATTTAATCATACCACTTGTTGAACCTGTAAAATCACTTGCTTTAATAACATCTGGAGGACATTCTGGATGAGCTATTACTTTAATTCCTGGATTTTCTTTTCTTATTTGATTTATCTCTTCGTCGTTAAATTGTTCATGAACTTCACAAGTCCCTTTCCAAGAAATTATTTCAACATCAGTTTGAGAAGCAACATATTTTGCTAAATAATCATCTGGTAAAAAAATTACTTTTTTAACCCTTAATGAATTTACTATTTTCACAGCATTTGCTGAAGTACAACAAACATCTGTTTCTGATTTAACATCTGCCGAAGTATTAACATAAGAAACGACTGGTACTCCTGGATATTTTTTTTTTAATTCCCTGACGTCTTTGCCGGTTATAGATGATGATAGTGAGCATCCAGCTCTCATATCTGGCAATAATACTTTTTTGCTTGGACTCATAAGTTTAGCTGTCTCTGCCATAAAATGCACTCCACACATAACAATTATGTCTGCTTTAGTTTTTGCCGCCTCTACAGCTAACGCAAGCGAGTCAGCTGAAAAATCTGAAATACCGTGATAAATTTCTGGCGTTTGATAATTATGAGCAAGTATAATCGCATTTTTTTGTTTTTTTAATTTGTTTATTTCGTAAATGTATGGGGCAAAACTCGGCCATTCAATATCAGGCACTGCTCTTGAAATTTTTTGATATATAGGATCTGTAGCTTTTTTAATTTCTGGTGTAAATTCCATATATAAATCTATCAACTTGAAACAAAAATGTCATTCAATTATTCTGACGCATAAGCGGCCATGCTGAAATTGGTAGACAGGCACGGTTGAGGGCCGTGTGGGCCTAGCCCATGAGAGTTCGATTCTCTCTGGCCGCACCATTATATTTAAAATTAGGTATAAAGAAGTATTTTTAAATGTGTTGTTAAGATCTAATTAAAGGTATAGAGCCATTAGTACCTAAGCTTAATTAAATATAAATAGTCTGTAATGGAAAACTTTTTATCTCTGAAATTAGAAGAAACTCTTTTTGAATCATTAGCTAAAATTAATTTTAAAACCCCAACTCCTATCCAAGCCAAAGCCATTCCTATTGCATTAGAAGGTAAAGATATTTTAGGGACTGCCCAGACTGGAACTGGAAAAACAGCAGCTTTTGGTATCCCTTTAATTAATTATTTACTTAAAACAAAAAAAGATTCAGCGTTAGTAATGACACCAACTAGAGAACTTGCAACACAAGTTATGCAAACTATGAATTATTTAGTTGGAAGGGGAAATATTAGAACAGCTTTGTTAATAGGAGGTGACTCGATGCAAAAACAATTGAAGCAAATGAGAAGAAACCCTAGATTAATTGTTGGCACACCTGGAAGAATAAACGACCATCTCAAGCGCAAAACTTTAAGACTAAATAATACAACTTTTTTAGTGCTAGATGAATCTGACAGAATGTTAGATATGGGTTTTACTCCTCAAATTAATCAAGTTTTAGAAACAGTACCTAAAAAACATCAAACTTTATTATTTTCAGCCACATTGCCTGATAACATTTTAAGGCTAGCCAAAAAATATTTAAATCAACCCATAAGAATTTCAGTAGGCTCAACATCAACTCCTATTGAAAAAATTAAACAAGAAGTATTACGTGTAAATGATGAAGATAAATACAATAGTTTAATCAAAGAAATTTATACTAGACAGGGTTCTATTTTAATTTTTGTGAAGACTAGACGAAATGCTGAAAAAATGGTTAAAAGATTAAAGTATGATGATCATGACGCTGATGCAATTCATGGAAATTTAAGACAAAACAAAAGAGATAGAGTTATAAAGGCATTTAGAAATAATCATTTTAGAATATTGGTAGGAACTGATGTAGCAAGTCGCGGTTTAGATATACCTGCAATAAAACATGTCATTAATTATGACCTACCACAAGTTCCGGAAGATTTTATTCATAGGATTGGAAGAACAGCAAGAGCAGGAGCTGCTGGTTCCGCATTAAGCTTTATTGGAAATCAAGATAATTCAAAGTGGAATGCTATTCAAAGTTTAATTGATCCAAATTTTAGAGCTGGATTAGGTAGAGACCCAAGGCAAAGAAAAAAAGGCGGTCGTAGCTTCAATAGACGATATAGAAGAGGTAAAAATAGATTTACTAAGAAAAAAAGAGATAATAATGATAGACGACAGAAGAATCAAAGTGAAAAAAATAATGAACATTTTAATTTTAAAAAAAAGTCTGACGAAAAGAGAAAAGGTTTCAAAAAAAAATTTTTTAATAAAAAAAAAAGATTCTTAAATAAAAGACGAAATTTTAGAGATTAAGTTTATTACTGTATTAGATAAGTAATTTAAATTTTGAGCCATTGTGGTTTTAAAATTTTAATAATAGCATTACCACAAGTAAATTTTTTGTTAAAATCAAAATTTTTATCTTTAAATTTTATAAGTCCAAAAGGATACTTTTCAGCAATTAAAACTTTACCTATTATATTTAAATTAAATGAAATTTCGTCATCAATTTTAATAGAGCCTTCCAATATTTCAATAGGCAACAATTTTTTTGAAAGCTTATCTTTCAATTTGATCCTAGCAGTATTTTCCTGTCCTACGTAACATCCTTTTTTAAAATCTAATGCATTCAAATCTTCAAAATTACATTCTATTCCAAAAAGCTTATTCTTTAATCTTTCTGTGCCGTTCTGTACTATCCCTAATTTGAAGCTTTGATTATAATAGAGATCAGCATTTTCTACTTTCACTTCTAGTTTTTTTATTGATAAATGAAGTTTTTCTAAATTTATAATTAATCGAGCACCCAGCTCTTTATTTCTAGGATCTAAAAAAATTGGGTCTTCTCTATATTTAATAGTATTGCCTGTTTGATCATTGACATTATCAAATGATAGAAATTTTTCTTTTGAGATCACAGCAACTACAAATTCATTACTTAAATTTAAAATCTCAATTTTTGATCTTAGTTTATATATCTTAAATTGATTATATAGATCGTCAATTTGACTTTTCTCACAATCTACTAAAAAACCTTTTTTATGTTTAACAATAATAAAATCAAAAAGGTATTTACCTTGAGGAGTTAAGAGTGAGGCAAAACAGCTATTATTTTCGGATACTTTATTAATAT
>CAZBRW010000008.1:17873-21590 GCA_964494555.1 uncultured Candidatus Pelagibacter sp.
TGAGGAGTTAAGAGTGAGGCAAAACAGCTATTATTTTCGGATACTTTATTAATATCATTTGTGATTATATTTTGCAGGTATTCTAAGACATCATCTCCATATATATATAACACCCCTCTATCATCTAAATTGTAAATGCTATTTTTATTCATAATTGATAATAATCAGTTTATAATATAATTACTTTTCTTGGAAATGTTAGATCTTATAATTAAAAATGGCGATTGTTATATTGATGGAAACCTCCAAAAAAAAGATATTGGTATATTAAATGGAAAAATTACTCAAATAGAGGATTCTATTCATGAAAAATCAAAAGATGTTTTTGAAGCAAATAAGTTAATCGTTTTACCGGGGTGCATTGATACACAAGTTCATTTTAGAGAACCAGGCTCTACAGATACAGAAGATTTAAACAGTGGGAGTAAGGCAGCAGTTGTTGGAGGGATAACAGGTGTGTTTGAAATGCCAAATACTAATCCACCAACAGCAAACGAAGAAGAATTCCAAAAAAAATTAGATTTAGCAAAAGACAGAATGTTTTGTAACTATGCTTTCTATTTTGGTGCAACTCCTTCTAATCAGTTGGAGCTATCAAAGCTTAAGGATTTAAAAGGATGTTGTGGAGTAAAATTATTTGCAGGTTCATCTACTGGTAATTTACTTGTTCATAAAGAAGAAGATATAGAGAAAGTTTTTGAACATACTACCAAAGTAGTATCTGTGCATTCAGAAGATGAAGATATACTCAATCAAAGAAAAAAATTAAGAGAAAATGGAAATGTTCTTACCCATCAAGTCTGGAGGAATGAAGAGTCTGCAATGTCTTCAACAAGAAGAATAGTTAAAATTGCTAAACGTCTAAATAAAAAGGCACATATACTTCATGTGACAACCAAAGAAGAGGTAGATTTTTTATCTCAGCACAAAGGTAATATTACTTTTGAAATTACACCTCAACATTTGACTTTGTATTCACCAGATTGTTATAAAAAATTAGGAACCTACGCACAAATGAATCCACCAATAAGAGATAAATCTCATTACAATAGATTATGGTATGCTGTAAAAAATAATTATAATGATACTATAGGGTCAGATCATGCTCCACATTTGAGAACAAATAAGGATAAAGAATATCCAAACTCTCCATCAGGTATGCCTGGAGTTCAAACTTTACTTCCAGTTATGCTTAACCATATTAATGATGGAAAGCTAAAACTTTATCAACTGATTAATTTTTTATGTGAAAATCCAGTTAAAATTTTTGGAATTAAAAATAAAGGTTATATTAAAAAAGATTATGATGCTGATTTTACAGTGATAGATTTAAACAAAGTTATAGAAATTAAAAATGAAAATATTCAAAGTAAGTGTGGATGGTCTCCTTTTAATGGCTATAAATTTAAAGGCGCTCCTATTGCAACGATTATTAATGGTGAAATAAAAATGAAAGATGGTGAAATATTAGGAAAACCATCAGGCAAAGCAATGCTATTTTAGAATATTATTTTTCCTGAGATCATCTTCTATTTCTTTTAAAATTAAAGGGTCATCAATAGTAGCAGGCATTTTATATTCCTCTTTATCAGCAATTTTTCTTATTGTTCCTCTTAATATCTTTCCTGATCTTGTTTTAGGTAATCTTTTTATAACAATCGCTACTTTAAATGCAGCTACTGGTCCAATTTTATCTCTTACCATTTGAATACATTCTTTAGATATTGTTTCATTATCTTTAGTTACACCTGCTTTTAATACAACTAAACCAATAGGCAGCTGTCCTTTTAATTTATCTGCAATTCCAAGAACAGCACATTCAGCAACAGATTGATGATCAGATAAGACTTCCTCAATTGCTCCAGTAGACAATCTATGACCTGCAACATTTATTATGTCATCAGTTCGAGACATTATCCATATATATCCATCATCATCTATATGACCTGCATCATAAGTTTGATAGTAACCTTCATAATTAGACATATAAGTTTTTTTATATCTTTCATCAGCATTCCATAAAGTTGGAAAGGTTCCAGGAGGTAGTGGAAGTTTTACTACTATATCTCCCATCTCATTTGGTTTGGCAACTGAGCTATCACTCTTTAAAACCTTAACATCATATCCTGGTACTGCTCTACATGCTGATCCATACTTTGTTTCTTGCATTTCAATTCCTGTACAGTTTGAACTTATTGCCCAACTTGTTTCTGTTTGCCACCAATGATCTATCACAGGAACATTAAGAAGTTTTTCTGCCCATTTGATTGTATCTGGATCAGCTCTTTCACCTGCAAGAAATAGAGACTCAAATGAACTTAAATCATATTTAGAAAAAAATTTTCCATCAGGATCTTCTTTTTTTATAGCTCTAAAAGCAGTTGGAGCAGTAAACAACGATTTTACTTTGTAGTCTGAAATAATTTTCCAAAAAGCACCTGCGTCAGGAGTGCCTACTGGCTTACCTTCAAACAAAACAGTTGTGCATCCTTTAAATAAAGGAGCATAAACAATATATGAGTGACCAACTATCCAACCTATGTCACTAGCAGACCACCATACATCATCAGCATCTATATTATAAATATTTTTCATGGTCCACTTAAGAGCAACAATATGACCACCTATATCTCGTACAATTCCTTTGGGAATTCCTGTGGTACCTGAAGTATATAAAATGTATGCATAATCATTTGAGTTCATTTCAACACAATCTGTATTTTGTGCATTTGAAAGTGCTTCGTCCCAATCAACATCCCTTAGTGAATTAAGTTTTACCTCATTACCAGATCTTTGAAAAAAAATAACCTTCTCAACTTTGTGAGAGGAAAGCTCAAGTGCTTTATCTACTAATGGTTTGTATTCAACAGTTCTTCCAGGCTCAAACCCACAAGAGGCTGTCACTAACAATTTGGCTTTACTATCATCGATTCTGCTTGCTAGTTCATTTGATGCAAAACCACCAAATACCACGGAGTGAACAGCTCCAATTCTTCCACAAGCAAGCATAGCTATAACTGCCTCAGGTATCATAGGCATATAAATTATAACTCTATCACCTTTATTAATACCTTGATTTTTTAGTGCTCCAGCAAATTTAGAAACTTTTTCTCTTAATTCTTTATAAGAATATTTTTTTTTGTTACCAGTAATAGGACTATCATAAATTAAAGCAATTTTATCTCCTCTACCTTGATCAATGTGAATGTCTAGAGCGTTGTAACAAGTATTTGTAACACCATCTGTGAACCATTTATAGAATGGAGGGTTATTTTTTTTTAATATTTGAGTTGGTTTTTTAAACCAAAAAATATCATTTGAAATATCTCGCCAAAATTCCTCAGGATTATTAATTGAATTTTCGTAAATTTTCTTATAATTTTCGCTCATTGTAGTGACTCGAATTTGTTAGTTTTTTGAAATATAGGTTGTATTAAATTTCAAAAACATAGTAAAATCAATACTTATTAACGACAAAAAAGCCTTCAATTAACTATCTATTTTTGGTAATTAAGCACCTAACTTCGCAGTAAGTTATTATTGTGTAGTTTATATAAACTAAAAAACTAACTAATGAGGGAGTTTTTATGAAGACATTAAAAACGTTAGCTTTAGCTTTATTTGCTCTAGTAGGAGTAACTACGGCGGCTAATGCGGCAACAACCTTTTTAGCTACGGATGATTTTGTAGGTATTTCATTCTGGTTAATTTCAATGG
>CAZBRW010000009.1:0-21511 GCA_964494555.1 uncultured Candidatus Pelagibacter sp.
AAGAAAAATTTGTTCCAATTAATGTAAATAAGATTGGAATGTACGTATGTGGTCCTACTGTATACGATGATCCACATATTGGTAATGCAAGACCTTTGGTAATATTTGATTTATTGTTCAAAGTACTGAAATGTAAATATGGAAAAAAATCTGTTACATATGTAAGAAATATAACAGATATAGATGATAAAATAATTAAAGCTTCACTTGAGAATAATATCTCTATATTTGATTTGACAAATAAAATTTCAAAAAATTTTTATGATGATTGCAATTATTTAAATTGTGAAGTTCCAACTCATGAACCTAGAGCAACTGAAAATATTGATTTAATGATAAAAATGGTTCAGGAATTAATTAAAAATGGTTTTGCATACGAAAAAGAAAAAAATGTTTATTTTAATGTTAGGGAATATAAAGATTATGGAAAACTATCAAATAAGAATTTAGAAGATTTAATTGCAGGATCAAGAGTAGAGATCTCAGAAAATAAAGATAATCCAGAAGATTTTGTTTTATGGAAACCATCGAATAAAGATGAACCTTCTTGGGATTCGCCTTGGGGAAAAGGAAGGCCAGGATGGCATTTAGAATGTTCAGCCATGTCAAAAAAATATTTAGGTAATACTTTCGATATCCATGGCGGCGGTAGAGATCTAATGTTTCCACATCATGAAAACGAAATTGCTCAATCAGTATGTGCAAATAAAACAAAAAGTTTTGCAAATTATTGGATACATAATGGCTTTATAACAATGTCAAAAGAAAAAATGGCAAAATCCCAGGGAAATATTTTGAAAATAAATGATTTCAAAAATAAATTTAACGGACAAGTTTTAAGACTTGCTCTTATAAGCGCTCATTACAGCCAACCTCTAGATTGGAATGATAAACTAATGGACGATTGTTATAGAACACTAGATAAATGGTATGGCTGTTATGTCTTTGTAGATAAAAAAATATTAATAAATGATGATGACTTAAAACCATTATACGATGATTTGAATACACCAGGATATATAGCTGTTCTTCACAAACTATATGAAAAGGCTAAAGAAGGCGATGTATCAGATAAAGAAATATTTACTACTGCATGCAATTTTATTGGATTAATGGAAGAAACAAAAGACCAATGGGATAGTTTTAAAAAAGTAAAATTAACTTTGACTGAGAATGAGATTCTAAAAAAGATTAACCAGAGAAACAAAGCAAGAGATGAAAAAAATTATAAATTAGCTGATGAAATACGAAACGAATTATTAGACAAAGGTATTTTAATTGAAGATAAAGATGGTAAAACAATCTGGAAAATTAAATGACTAAAGAAAGATTATATATATTCGATACTACACTTAGAGATGGAGCCCAAACCCAAGGTGTGCATTTTTCATTAGATGAAAAAATGAAGATTGCTCACGCTTTAGATAATTTGGGCGTAGATTATATAGAAGGAGGATGGCCAGGGGCAAATCCAACAGATACAGAATTTTTTCAAAAAAAACTCAAACTTAAAAATTCAAGTTTTACAGCATTCGGTATGACAAAAAAATCAGGACGAAGCGCTGAAAATGATCCAGGTTTGTCAGCAATTTTAAATTCTAACACTAATTCTGTTTGCTTAGTTGGTAAATCTTGGGATTTTCATGTTGATGTGGCCTTAGGAATTTCTAACAAAGAAAATTTAGAAAATATAATTGAAACAACAAAACATTTCGTCAAAAACAATAAAGAATTCATGTTTGATGCAGAACATTTCTTTGATGGTTATAAAGCAAACCCAAAATATGCAATTGAATGCATTAAGTCAGCCTATGATAATGGTGCGAAATGGATTGTTTTATGTGATACTAATGGTGGAACTTTGCCTCACGAAGTTTCAAGAATTGTTAAAGAAGTTTCAGAGCATATACCTGGTAAAAATTTAGGAATTCATGCTCATAACGACACTGGTAATGCTGTAGCTAATTCTATTGCAGCTGTTTTATCTGGAGCAAGGCAAGTTCAAGGAACAATAAATGGACTAGGTGAAAGATGTGGTAATGCTAATTTAATGTCACTCATACCAACATTTTATTTAAAAAAAGAATTTTATGATAAATTTGAAATTAATATTAAAGCGAACAATATTAAAAATATAACTCAATGCTCTAGGCTACTTGATGAAATTTTAAATAGAAAACCAAATAAACATTTACCCTATGTTGGAGCTGCTGCTTTTTCTCACAAAGGTGGCCTGCATGTTTCTGCAGTTCAAAAAGACCCCAAAACTTACGAGCATATAAATCCTGCAGATGTTGGAAACAACAGAAACATTGTAGTTTCAGACCAATCAGGAAGATCGAATATTATCTCAAGATTAAAAACTATAGGAATTAATATTGAAGAAAATGATCCTAAAATTAAGAAACTTTTGGAAGATGTAAAAGATAGAGAATTTATTGGATATAGTTACGACGGTGCCGATGCTTCTTTTGAATTGTTAGCAAGACGAGCTATGGGTGAAATACCAAGATATATTTCAATCAATCAATACGATGTTTCTGTTACAAAAAATGATAAAGATCAAATAATTTCAAAAGCTAAGGCAAACTTAGAAGTTGATGGAGAAAAAATTGTTTGTGAAGGAGAGGGCAATGGACCTGTACACGCACTTGATAATGCAATTAGAAACAATGTTAACAAATTAGAAAAATATGCTGAGTATCTAAAAGATTTAAAACTTGTTGATTACAAAGTTAGAATTTTAAACACAGGCACAGAAGCTGTAACAAGAGTTTCAATTGAAAGCACAGACTCTAATGGTAAAAACTGGTTTACAATTGGTGTTTCGGCTAACATAATTGATGCATCATTTAAAGCTTTGATAGACAGTTTAGATTACAAATTATTTAAGGACAAAGCTCCTGCAAGTCTTTAATGTTTAATAACATCACATTTATTTTACATAAACCTCAATTATCTGAAAATATAGGAGCATGTGCTAGAGCAATGAAAAATTTTAGTATTTCAAAACTATCTATTGTTGATCCAAAACCTATGTTTCCTAATGATAAAATTATCGCAACATCTGTTGGTGCCAATGACGTAATTAAAAAAGCAAAAGTTTATAATTCTTTAGATAAAGCAATACAAAATTCAGATTATGTTATTTCTACAACCGCAAGATTTAGAAATAAAAATGTTAAACATATTAAAATTAACGACTTACATAAATTAAATTTTAAAAAAAAAATTACCTTTTTATTTGGTCCAGAAGCATCAGGGTTATCAAATAAAGAAATATCATTTTCAAATTATGTATTACAAATTCCTTCAAATCCGAAGTTTAAATCCCTAAATTTATCTCATGGATTAATAATTATTGCCCAAAAAATATTTGAGATATTAAATAGTAAAAAAAATAGTTACGATAAATCTAAAAAAATCAAAAAAGCCTCAAAGAGAGAAATTCAAGCAATGGCAAACTTATGTATAAAAAGGCTGGAACTAATTAATTTTTTTAAACCTGAAGAAAAAAAACCAAAAATGTTAGAAAATTTAAGGATGATATTTTATAAAATGGATCTATCTGAAAAAGAAACACGCATATTATCAAGTGTATTTGCAAATCTTGCAAAAAATGGTTGATTGACAAAATTATGCTTAAGTTTATAAAACCAAATATTAAATGACAAAAAGATTAAACTCCAAGCATAAAGTCGATAGAAGGTTAAAAGTTAACTTATGGGGAAGACCTAAGAGTCCGTTTAACACAAGAGCATATCCTCCAGGACAACATGGGCAATCAAGATCCTCTAAACCTTCTGATTATGGAATTCAATTACAAGCTAAACAAAAACTTAAATCATATTATGGAAATATGAATGAGAGACAATTTAGAAATATGTATAAAAAAGCCATCATGAAAAAAGGGGATACTGCTGAAAACTTAATTGGCTTACTTGAGAGAAGACTTGATGCGGTGGTATATAGATCTAAACTTTCAAATACTATTTTTTCATCAAGACAACTTATAAACCATGGTCATGTGAAAGTTAATGGAAAAAAAGTCAATATATCAAGTTATCAAGTTAAAGAAGAAGATACTGTTGAGATAAGAGACAAGTCAAAACAATTGCCACTTATTGATATTGCATTAGCAAACAAGGAAAGAGAAACTCCTGAATACTTGCAAGTAGATGAAAAAAATAAAAAAGTTAAATTTGTTAGAGTTCCAAAGTTTGAAGAAGTGCCTTATCCAGTTGTGATGGAGCCAAACTTGGTGATTGAATATTATTCAAGATAATTTGCATAAATATTTGAAAAAACTTATTACCAAAATTTGGTAGTAATTTAAAATAATTGCCGTGATATACCATGCTATAAAGTTTCTATGGCAAAAAATTTTTTAATTTTATTTTTTAAAAAAAAAGCTAATTTAAAAAAAATATTTTTTTACATTAAATTTTTTTTTACAATAATTTTTTTGAGTTTAAGCAGTCAAGTATATGCTTCATCTATTCTAGGAACAGGCTCCGGTGCGCTAATTGGTGGTGATCTTACTGACCCTGAAAATGATGGTATAGATGGAACTGATGGAGCAGCAGGAAACTGGAATTGGACTTCTATTGCTGCATCAAGTGATGGACAATGGGGAGGTGAGGGTGCTTGGAATGCATTTGATAATAAAGTAGGAAGTGGTGATTCCAAATGGTGTTGTAATAATCCTACTCAATGGGTGTATGTACAGTTTTCTCAAGCTTATGTCTTATCTCATTTTACCATAACTTCAGGAAATGACGTTGCCAGCAGGGATCCCGATATATGGAAGATACAAGGTTCAAACAATGGAAATGATTGGACAGATATTTTTTCTTATAATAATGATGGTAACAGTCCATTCTCTGCTCGTCAGCAAGTAATTAGATATAACGGTGCTGGGGATGATTTTGATACACCAGCAGCTTATTCTTATTTTAGATATATTGTTACATCAACAGGTACTTCTATGCATCAAATTAATGAACTTGAATTTTTTGGTACTGCTGACAGTACTGCACCAACTTTAAGTTCCTCAACACCTTCAGATAATGCCACTGCTATTGCAGCTGACGCTAATATTGTTTTAAATTTTAGTGAAAGTGTTGATGCAGAAAGTGGAAATATTACTATTAAAAAAACTTCTGATAATTCAACTGTTGAAACAATTGACGTAACAAGTGGACAAGTTTCAGGATCAGGCTCATCACAAATTACAATTAACCCTTCATCAGATCTTGATAGTTTAACAGAATATTATGTTTTGATAGATTCCACAGCATTTGATGATAGTTCAAGTAACTCGTATGCTGGTATAAGTTCTACGACAGCTTTAAGCTTTACAACGGCAAACATATTGCCAACTTTAAGTTCTTCTGTACCTGCCGATAACGCAACTAGTATTGCAGTTGACGCTAATATTGTTTTAAATTTTAGTGAAAGTGTTGATGCAGAAAGTGGAAATATTACTATTAAAAAAACTTCTGATAATTCAATTTTTGAAACAATTGACGTAACAAGTGGTCAAGTTTCAGGATCTGGATCATCACAAATTACAATTAACCCTTCATCAAATCTTGATATTTCAACAGAATATTATGTTTTGATAGATTCCACAGCATTTGATGATAGTTTAAGCGGATCCTATGCTGGTATTAGTTCTACGACAGCTTTAAGCTTTACTATCACAACAAACACATTACCAACTTTAAGCTCATCTACACCTGCTAATAATGATTCAGGTGTTGCTAGAGATGCAAATATTGTATTAAATTTTAGTGAAAGTGTTGATGCAGAAAGTGGAAATATTACTATTAAAAAAACTTCTGATAATTCAATTTTTGAAACAATTGACGTAACAAGTGGTCAAGTTTCAGGATCTGGATCATCACAAATAACTGTAAACCCATCTACTAATTTTAGTGCTAATACAGAGTATTATGTTTTAGTAGATGCAAGTGCTTTTGATGATGCTTCAAGTGGCTCTTATGCTGGTATTAGTTCTACGACAGCTTTAAGTTTTACTGTTGACACTATGAAAGATCCTAAAAAAGATAAAGATGTGATAGGATCAATTGATACTTTAGGCGATCAAGTCAAAGGAGTGTTTACACAGTCTGTAAGTGTTGTTTCAAATAGACTTATTTATTTAAGAAATAATCGTACAAATAATAGTTTTTCAAACCAAAACATGAAAATTAGTTTTGGCCAAGATATAATAAATTCTAGTGATATTTTAGATTCTTTTTTCAAACTTGTTCCTATCTCTAATCAATTACCAGAAAATATTATTCCAGAATATTGGTCATCATGGACCGAAGGAACCATAAGTATGACAAAAGTTGGTGATCAAGAAAACTCATCTTCTAAAGAAATTAACGCCCAAGGATTAGCTATGGGCATGGATAAAAAAATTAATGATAACGAGCTATTTGGTTTTTCTGCTCATTATACCCAAAGTGATACAGAAATAGGCACAACAGGCTCAGCTGTAGATACTCAATTTTATAGTGTTACTGCTTATGGCACTAAACCACATAATAATAATAACTTTATTGAAGGATCCTTTGGAATTGGTTTAATCAAAAGTGATTTGGTTAGAAAAAATGGGTCAAACGTTTTAACGGGCTCAAGAAATGGAAAACAATTATTTGGATCAATTAATTATGGAAAAACTATTGTAGATAAAGAATATAATGTAATACCTAGGGTGAGAATAGATCTTAGTTACACAGAATTAGATAATTATGATGAGTCAGGAACTGATGCATTATCTTATAGCGATCAAACATTAGAAAATGGTTTAGCTTCATTAGGTTTGACTATAAATAAAGAAACTTTAGTTGATGATAAAAAAATCAATCGTTTTGGAACTTTTGAATTAGGTGCAGATTTTAGTAATTCTTCATCAGCAACTATGCATTATCTATCAGATGTATCTACAACTTATTCTATATCTCAAGGAGTTGATTCTAATTATCTTGCAACTTCTGAGTTTGGGCTTACTTACGATGTAAAAGATAATTTAAAAGTTTTATCAAGTTATAAACGTATTCAGGGTAATAACAGCGAACATACTGACATTCTTAAGTTTAGTTTTAATTTTAAATCACTTCGTGAAACTGAATATGCAGTAATAATGGATGCCACTGAATATTTGTCTGCCGGGTTAAATATTGGTAAAAATATTAATGGTATTGACCTAGATTTTAACGCAAATCAATCATTTATAAAAAATTCTAAAAAGCAGGCAAATATTAAATTATCTAAGAAATTTTAAATTTTTATTTTTAATAGGTAAAAATTATTTTTTGTAACTTATACCTTTATCATCAAGATAAGACTTTTTAATAATCATAAAAAAATGTAAAATAATTGCATGCATAAGCGCATAAATATTATTTTTTATTCATTAGTTACAACATATTTAATATTTGGGATAATTCTTTCTATTAATACTGGGGTATCACATGATGAACTCCACGAACAAACAACATGGCAGGTAAACCTAAAAGCAATTGAAAGCTTTTTTGTTGATAATAATGGATATGAAGAGTTGTTAGTTTATAAAGACAGATATTTTGGTATTGCATTTCATTTACTAACACAACCAATTCAATTTTTAACTTATGAATTTGTTGGTGATCTTAACAAGATGAGTGATAACGATGCATATTTAGTTGCAAGACATATTTCATTTTTTATTATATTTACAATTTCAGGAATTTTTTTTTATAAGCTTTGTTTAAAAATTTCAAATAATTATAATTTTTCGTTATTCTCATCATCAATTTATCTTTTATATCCGTATTTATTTGGTCATGCCCTTATGAATACAAAAGATATTCCAGTTTTATCTTTTTGGTTAATTTGTAGTTATTTATCGTTATCTATTTTTGAAAATTATTTAATAAAAGAAAAATTTGTTATTAAGAAAATAATTTTATTATCATTTTTGACCTGTTTTTTAGTAAGCATTAGATTAGTAGGTTCTCTTATATTTCTTCAGTATTTAATAAGTTTACTAATTATTCTTGATATTAAAAAGATTAATTTATTACAGTTTCTTATAAAAAATTTAAAAGTTTTAACATTATTTATTTTCTTATTTTTTATATTTTTATATTTATTAAATCCAATTTTATGGAAAAATCCTCTTGAATTGATTAATGGTTATTTATGGTTCAGTAAATATAAAATTGCAGTTTGTACTTTGACCTTGGGTGAGTGTATGGACTCATTAAATATTACATATAAATATTATTTTATATGGCTATTTTTTAAATTACCCATTCTGATATTATTTGGTTTTTTACTTTATCCTTTTATTGAAAAAAAATTATTTATAGATAATAAAACCAAGTTATATTACTCAACATTTTTAATTTCCGCTTTATCAATACTATTATTGCTAATATTGATGAGAGTTGCAATCTACGATGAATTAAGACACATAATGTTTTTAATTCCATTAATATTTATTATTTCTCTTTTTAATTTTTTTAGATTTAATAGCAAATTATTTTATGCTGTTTCATCAATAGTAATATTTTCATTTATTACCGAAAATTTCAAATTAAATCCTTATCAATATACATGGTTAAATAATTTTGCACGTTATACAAATATTCAAAAAAATTTCGAGTTAGATTATTGGGGCATTAGCAGCAAGAACCTGCAACAAACTATTTTAAAGATTTCAAAAGAAAAAAATATAAATACCTCAACATGCATATATGGTGATATGTATAATGGTGCATACTTAAGAAAAAGTGGTTTTGACTGTTTTAAAAGTTATTCATCTATCGATGAACCCGTTGATAGACCTTTTTTTGCTTATCAAAATACTAGAAATTTAAAAAGATCTGACCCAAAAGATTGCTCTTTAATTCATGTTGAAAAATATAATTATTTTTTTTTAAACCAGGATCTGGTTATGGGTGAAGTTTGGTATTGTGATTAGTTTACTGATTTGATTCATAAATTTCAGATCTTATTTTATTTATAAATTGATTTAAAAGTTTTGCGTCTTCTTTTGATAAATATCTGTCTTTTTTAACTGCTTTTTTCATTTCTTCCCTAATTTTAACCACACCTTCTTTGCGTCCTTCTTTTGTTGAGAAATAACTGAACTTAGAGCTAATTTCATTAATTTTACTTCCTACTGTAAATTCAAAAATTACAACAACAGCAATTACAATTACTATTGTTTTATAAACAAAAGATTTCATTAACTTTTAACGTTAATACCTGATGATGTAAATTTAGTTTTAAGTTCACCATTCTCGTACATTTCTTTTACAATATCACAACCTCCAACAAATTCACCCTTGATATATAATTGTGGAATTGTTGGCCAATCGCTAAATTCTTTTATACCATCTCTCATTGACTGACTTTCTAAAACATTAACACCTTTAAAATTCACTTCAAGTAATTTCAAAATATTTGATACTGCCATTGAAAAACCACATTGAGGAGCATCTGGCGTTCCTTTCATAAATAAGCAGACATCGTTATTTTTTATTTCGGTATCTATTTTTTCTTTAACTTGTTGATCCATCTTTCTCCTTTGTTTTAATTGCTAAAGCATGTAACTCATTTCCCATTTTTCCTTTGAGTGAATTATATACCATTTTATGTTGTTCTATCTTACTTTTACCAGAAAAGTTAGATGACGTCACTGTTGCAGAGTAATGATTTCCATCGCCAGCAAGGTCTTGAATCTCAATTATTGCATCAGGCATCGCTTCTTTAATTAACTTTTCTATTTCTTTTAAATCCATTGCCATTTAATTAACCATATAGTTAGAAAGCCAATTTGTATAAGTCTTATTTAAATCTTCAATAGATATTTTTAGCACATTATCATAAATTAAATTTTCAGTTGTGACATTGCCTATTTCTTCAAAGTGAACTGAATTTTCTTTAAGCAATTCATTTACTTTCTTTAAATTCTCTTTTTTAACCTCAATTATATATCTTCCTTGATCCTCACTAAAGAAATATTCATATTTATTAGTTAAACTTTTTAAATTATTTAATTTTGCACCCTTTTGACCTTTAATGCACATTTTAGCTATAGCTATCAATATACCTCCTAAAGAGACGTCGTGGCATGCTTCAACTAGTTTTTCTTTAATAATTTTTGCAACATTTTCTCCATTATTTTTTTCATTAAATAAATTTATTTCTGGTGGTGGACCTTTTTTTTCCGATAAGATTTCTCTTGCAAAAATACTTTGTGGTAAGTGTCCTTCTGTTTTACCTATCACTAAAATTGCATTATCTACATTTTTAAAATCCATAGTGATCATATTCTTGTAATCTTTAATCAGACCCACACCACCTATTGATGGCGTTGGTTTAATACCTTTATCTTTTGTTTCATTATAAAAAGATACATTGCCTGAGACTACTGGGAAGTTAAGATACTTGCTTGCCTCAGAAATTCCTTGAACACATTCAACAAATTCACCCATATTTTTTTCTTTTTCTGGGTTACCGAAATTTAAACAATTTGTTATAGCTATTGGATCTGAGCCTACTGATATCAAATTTCTCCAACTTTCACACACAACTTGTTTTCCTCCAGTTAAAGGATGCGCATAACAATACAATGCTGAGGAATCTACACTTGCAGCAACAGCTTTATTTGTTCCATGTACTCTAACTACTCCTGCGTCACCTCCAGGCTTTTGAATTGTATCACCCATAACAGTATGATCATACTGGTTCCATATCCATTGTTTGTTACTAATATTAGGATTAGAAATTATTTTTTTTAAACAGTCGCTAAGATTGAGTGATTTAAAGTCTTCTTTTTTAAATTTTATTTTTTGAGGAAGTTTATTTTTTTTCCATTTTCTATCATACATTGGTGCATTATCAGCAAGTAAATCAATTGGAATATCTGCAACTTTATTTTTATTAAAATAAAGCTCAATTTTTTTACTTTTTGTTGTCTTCCCTATAACTGCAAAATCCAAGTTCCATTTATCAAATATTTTTTTTGCTTTTTCTTCCATTCCACTTTCTAATACTATTAACATTCTCTCTTGGCTCTCTGATAACATGATTTCATAAGGTGTCATTTTATCTTCCCTACAAGGAACTTTATTTAGATTAATTTCTATTCCTAGTTTTCCTTTTGATGCCATTTCAATGCTTGAAGATGTTAATCCAGCAGCACCCATATCTTGAATGGCAATTATTGAATTATCAGCCATTAATTCTAAACAAGCCTCGAGTAGTAATTTTTCAGTAAATGGATCACCAACTTGTACTGTTGGTTTTTTTTCTTCAATCTTGTCATCAAATATAGCTGACGCCATACTAGCACCATGAATTCCATCTCTTCCAGTTTTAGATCCAACATAAATTACTGGTTTATTAATACCTGCAGCTTTAGAATAAAAAATTTTATTTTTATTAACTAATCCTAATGTCATTGCATTAACTAAAATATTTCCATTATAAGACTCATCAAAACATGTCTGACCTGCAATTGTTGGTACTCCAATACAATTACCATATCCACCAATTCCTTTAACAACTCCTCTTAATAAATTTTTGGTCTTTTTGTTTTGTGGAGAACCAAAGTGAATTGAGTTCAAGTTAGCAATAGGTCTTGCACCCATCGTAAAAACATCTCTCATAATTCCACCTACACCTGTTGCTGCACCTTGATAAGGTTCTATAAAAGAAGGATGATTGTGACTTTCTATTTTAAAAACAATTGCATCATCATCACCTATGTCAATAACTCCTGCATTTTCACCAGGACCCTGTATAACTTTTTTTCCTTTAGTATGAAGATTTTTTAAATGTTTTCTTGATGATTTATAGGAACAATGCTCGTTCCACATAGCTGAGAATAAAGCAAGTTCAGTTATATTAGGAACTCTCTTTAAAAGTTCACAAATTTTTGCAAACTCTTCTTTTTTTAGTCCATGATCTACAGCAATTTTTTCTGTAACTTGCACTATTTTAAATTTCCTATCAAATTTTCAAAAAATAAAGCCCCATCTTCACCAGATAAATACTTATCAATCATTCTTTCTGGATGCGGCATCATTCCTAATATATTTTTTTCTTTATTAAAAATACCTGCAATATTTTTTAAAGCTCCATTAGGGTTACTTTCCGAATCACAATTACCATCCGAACTACAATATTTTACTGCAATTTGATTATTGTCTTCTAAAGATTTCAAATCTTCGCTAGAGCAGAAATAATTACCTTCATTGTGAGCTATATGAAGTTCTAAAACTTCTTTTTCAATATTTTTAAAATATTTATTAGATTTATCAGAAATTTTGACATGAACATTTTTACAAATAAATTCTATATTTTCATTTTGTTGTAATATACCTGGTAATAGTCCTGTTTCAGTTAATATCTGAAATCCATTACATATACCTAAAACTAACCCACCTGATTGAGCAAATTTAATTACAGATTTTATAATATTTGATTTTCCTGCTATACTTCCGCATCTTAAATAATCGCCATAAGAAAAACCACCTGGTAATACAATTAGATCACTTTTGGGTAATTCATTATCATCATGCCAAACCATTTCATTTTTAAAACCAAATTTTTTTAAGGCTACATGCATGTCTCTATCACAATTTGAGCCAGGAAAAATTATTACTGATGATTTCATGTAATTAAATGATTTTATAATCCTCGATTACTAAATTCGCTAAAAGTTTTTTGCACATATCTTCCACTTTTTCTTTTGCTTTTGTTTCATCACTATCATTAACCTCTATATCGAAGTATTTTCCTTGTCTTACCTGATTAACATTAGAAAATCCCATTCCGTTTAATGTTTGTTGTATAGCTTTACCTTGGGGATCTAGAACACCTTCTTTTAGAGTAACAATTACTTTAATCTTCATTTGTTTTTCTTTATCTTCAGTGAGTGAGGTTTCATGTATTTAATTGGTGTTATATTTGCTTGTTCATAAAGAATCCCCAATCTTCTTGCCACATCTTGATAAGCTTCGATTAAATTACCTAAGTTGTTTCTAAATCTATCTTTATCTAATTTTTTTTCACTTTTAGCATCCCACAATCTACATGTATCAGGACTAATTTCATCAGCTAGAATAATTTCATTTTTTCCATTGTTTTTAAATCTTCCAAATTCAACTTTAAAATCAACTAGTTTAATATTAATCCCTCTAAACATACCGATCATAAAATCATTTATTCTAAGCAAGTATTTTTCTATTTTATCAATCTCTTTTTTGTTTGCCCATTTAAATACTTGAATATGTTCTTTAGATATTAATGGGTCACCAAGTTTATCATCTTTAAGGCAATATTCTAATAGTGGTTCATCCAAAACTGTTCCATCTTCAATTCCAAGACGTTTTGTTAAAGATCCTGTAGCAATATTTCTAACAATAAATTCAATAGGAATAATATCAACGAATTTAACTAGTTGTTCGCGCATGTTTAATCTTTTAACAAAGTGATTTTTAATACCAATTTGAGAAAGATTTAATAAAATATGTTCAGATATTCTATTATTTAAAACACCTTTACCATTAATCTTAGCTTTTTTTTTATTATTAAAAGCAGTTGCATCGTCTTTAAAATGCTGAATTACTAAATTTTTATCATTAGTCGCAAAGATAATTTTTGCCTTTCCTTCATAGAGCTTTTTACCTTTTTTCATATAAAAACCTAAAAAATAAATAAATTAACAAATTTTGTAAGATAATAATCACTACTCTTTTTAAATCTAATTTTACGTAATTTTAAAATATATTTAAGATATTCAAAGGCTTCATTTCTACTTATCCACCAATTTATACTAAGATGGTTATATTTTGACCAGTTACCCTTTTGATCGATAGTGTAAGAATTAAGTTTTTTTTTTAAGATATTGTAATCATTATAATAATATTTTGCGAATATGTTCAATCGAGCATCAATCGCTAAATTTTCAAATTTATTTGACAATGAATATTTGAAAAATTTAGAAAAAAAAATTCTTCTTGCAGAAATGCAGCTTGTGGGAAAAATTGTTGGCCATATATGCTTTGTACTATTTTTATTTTTATATTTAAAAAACGTACCAAAAGTTTTAGGGGTATTTACTAGAAAATTACTATCTATATTTCTTTGGAAAAAATTATTTACATAAGAAATTTTGTTTTTGAAAAAAAAATCATCTGCGTCCATAAGGCAGATCACATCTCCTTTTGATTTTTTAAAAGCTTCATGCACAGCATTAATCTGATTTAACATTGGAGAAAATGGATTTTTTTTCTTTTTATTAATAATTAATTTGATTTTTTTATATTTTTTAATCAAATCAATAGATTTATCGTTTGATTGGTCATCAAATAATATAATTTCATAATCTCTAAAATTTTGATTAACAATATTTTTTAATGTCTTTTTTAAATATATATATTTATTAAAATTAGATATTAAAACTGAAATTTTCATTTTATAAATTTAAAAATATATTTTCGTATTTCTTTGCACTTTTTATTTCGGAGAATTTTTGTAAGTCTAATTTTGCCTTATGACATTTTTTTATTAATTTAGTTGGATCTTTAAAAAAATTATTAATTTTTTTTTCAAGATCATAAGTATTTCCATTAATAAAAAGGTCTCCATAGGTTTCATTCTTTAATATTTCGTATATTCCGCCGTGACTTCTAGAACATATTACAGGCACAGAACAACTTAAAGCTTCTACTACTACATTTGGAAAGCCTTCAAAATATGATGAGTTTATTAATAAATCTGCTTTCTTTATGTATGGATATACATCTTTTTTAAAACCCAAGATTTTAATATTATCTTCAAGTTTGTTATTTTTTATTAAATTAAATATCTTTTTCTTTTCATTGCCGTCTCCAATAATTGAAAGTTTGTATCTTTTCTTATCTATATTAACAAAAGACTTTATTAATAAATCAAAACCTTTTTCCTTACTTAATCTGCCAATTGAAATTATATTATAAATTTTTTTATATTTATTTTTTTTGACTATTAATTTTTTAAATGACCCTGGATAGACATAATTTGTTTTAACTTTTGTGTAGTTACGTATCTCAGTTGCCACTTTTTTAGAGTTAGCTATTACTAAATTTGCTTTATTATAATAGAACTTCAAAATTGTTTTTATAATAAATTTTTTAATAAAGTCATAGAAACCAAAATATATAGATAATTCTTTAAATGCCGTTCTTTCAGTAAAAATAAGTTTTAAATTTGAGTGATTTGATTGAAAAAGAGCAGTTAATGCATTTGTATGAAAAAGATTAGATATAAAAATATTATCTGAATTATTTGAAATTTCTTTTTTAATTATTCTACCTATTTCGTTTTGAGCGAAAATTACTTTGTTTGAATTTATTTCATATATTTTACAAAACTTTTTAAGTTGATTTTTGTAATAGCATTTATTTAAGCAGATAATTGTAATACTAAATATTCTTTTGTTTAAGTTTTTACATAAAGATGTAATTGATTTACCAGCTCCCCCACATACAAACTCAGGTAAAAAAAAAATCAATTTTTTTTTTTTCATTATTTAAACAATCTTTTAAAAACATAATTAATGTTTTTAAAGTGTTTTTTATACACAAAAATATTTCTTAATTTTTTTTCAGCAATTTTATCTGTTATCGCTTTGTCCTTCAAAAGTAGATCAAGTAAGTTTTTATTTTCTTCGAAACATTTTCTTGCATTTTTTTGAACGTGTCGGTACGCAACTTCTCTTGACATACCTTGCTTGGTAAGTTCCAGCATGACCTCCTGTGAAAATATTAGCCCCTTGGTTAAATTTAAATTTTTAATCATGGTTTTTGGGTAAACTATCATTTTATCAAGAATGTTTGCTAATCTTGATAAAGCGAAATCTATTGTCACGTTAGCATCTGGCCCTATATTTCTTTCAACACTTGAATGTGAAATGTCCCTTTCATGCCATAAGGCTATATTTTCTAATGCTGGAACAACATAACTTCTTACCATTCTGGCTAAGCCAGTTAAATTTTCGCTTAAAATTGGATTTTTTTTATGTGGCATAGCTGATGAACCTTTTTGATCTTTAGAAAAATATTCTTGAAGTTCATAAACTTCCGATCTTTGCAAGTGTCTTATTTCAGTAGATATTCTTTCTATCGATCCAGCAATTATTCCTAAAATAGAAAAATAATATGCATGTCTATCTCTTGGTATAATTTGAGTTGAAATGGTTTCTGATTTTAATTTAAGCTTATTAGCAACATATATTTCAATTTTAGGATTTACATTAGCGTATGTTCCAACAGCTCCAGAGATTGCACATGTAGAAATTTCTTCAATAGCATTAACTAATCTTTTTCTATTTCTTTTAAACTCAGCGTAAAAAGAAGCTAACTTTAATCCAAATGTAATTGGTTCAGCGTGTATACCATGACTTCTGCCTATACACGGTGTCATTTTATATTTTTTTGCTTTCTTTTTTAATATTGAGAGTATTTGATCTAAATCTTTTAAAATAATTTTTCCTGATTGAACTAATTGTATATTGAATGTCGTATCTAAAACATCTGAAGATGTCATTCCTTGATGTAGATACCTAGCCTTTATACCAGATTGTTCTGTCACAGAAGTTAGGAACGCAATTACATCATGTTTTACTTTAGACTCAATGTTTTTTATTCTACTTACATTTATTTTAGCTTTTTTTTTTACAATACTAGATACCCCTCTAGGAATAATTTTATACTTCTCCATTCCTTCTGCGGCAGCAATTTCAATGTCTAACCAAATTTTATATTTGTTTTCTTCAGACCAAATTTTTACAAGTTCTTTTCTAGAGTATCTATCAATCATTAATTATAAGGAGGTAATGTGTATTTTTTAACAGATTCTGTAAATATTTCATAACCATTTTCATTGATTCCTAATGTATGTTCAAATTGTGCTGATAGTGATTTATCTTTTGTAACCGCAGTCCAACCATCGTTAAGCAACTTAGAATCGTATTTTCCAATATTTATCATTGGTTCTATTGTAAATGTCATTCCAGGTTTTAATTCATAACCAGTATTTTTTTTGCCGTAATGAAGAATATTTGGCGGTTCATGAAATATATTGCTAATTCCATGACCACAAAAATCTCTTACGACGCTGTAATTTTTTTCCTCCACATATGACTGTATCTCATGACCAACATCACCTAATTTAATACCTGGTTTTAAAATCTTAATTGCATTCATCATTGACTGATAAGTTGCATCGATTAGATTTTTTGCTTTTACTGAAATTTTCCCGATATTAAACATTCTACTTGTGTCACCATAGTATCCATCAACAATTGCAGTCACATCAACATTCAATATATCCCCATCTTCTAAAACTCTTTCTGAAGGTATTCCATGACATATGACATGATTTAATGATGTGCATAGTGAATTTTTAAAACCTCTATAAAAAAGTGGAGCTGAGTGACCACCATTATCTCTTATATATTCATAACAAACTTTATCTATTTGATTTGTTGTTACTCCTGGTTTTATAAAAGGAGTTACTTCATCTAATGTCCGAGCTGCTAGATTTCCTGCGGCTCTCATTTTTTCAAACTTTTCTGAATAATTATTATCCATCAATTATTTTAATTTTTTTTTCAATTTTTATTTCTTTAGAACTTAGTTTACATCTATAAGCTATAAAGTTTACACCAGCTTTTTTAGCAATAAGATAGTTTCTGTAATATTCTTCATCTATATCTTTAGCTATCTTAAAGTTATTTATACCCTGAATTTGAGTTAAAAATAAGACATATGGTATGTAGCCCTTTTTAATTGAATTTACTAAATTTTTAAGGTGTTTTGTTCCTCTCGAGGTTACAGCATCAGGGAATTCAGCAATTTTTGAGTCTCTTATCAATGTCACATTTTTAACCTCTAATAATTTTTCATCACAGAGAAAATCAAACCTTGTATCATTTGAGTATTTAAACTCACTTTGAATTTTTTTTATGGATTTAAATTCATTTATAAGTTTGTTTCCAAGGGCATGATTAACAATTTTATTTGCCCTATGAGTATTTACACCAATAAGTACATTCTTAACTTCTATCATTTCTAGAGTAAATTTTAGCTTTCTTTTTGGATCGTCATTCTTTGTGACCCAAGCATTATTTCCTTCATCTAACAAACCCATCATTGAACCAGTATTTGGACAGTGTGCGGTTATTATTGAATTATTTAGTTTTATATCTGCAAAAAATCTTTTATATCTTTTGATTAATTTGCCTTTAATTAAACTACTGGTAAATTTCATTTAATTTTATTTATATTAATTAATGCAAAATAAAAAAGAAATATTTGCTGGTATAGTTATAATAGGAAACGAAATCCTATCAGGTAGAACTGTTGATACTAATACAAGTACATTGTCAATTTGGTTGAATTCATTGGGTATTAAAGTTCAGGAGGTAAGAACAATTCCTGATATAGAAAAAACTATAATTGATACTGTCAATGATTTTAGAAAAAGATTCGATTATGTTTTTACATCTGGAGGAATTGGCCCTACACATGATGATATTACATCAGAATCTATATCAAAAGTATTTAATATGGAATATGGACCTCATAAAGAAGCCTTTTCTCTTTTAGAAAATTATTACAAGCCAGGTGAATTTACAGACGGTAGACAAAAAATGGCATATATGCCCATGGAAGCAAATCTAATACTAAACCCTTCAAGTGGAGCGCCTGGTTTTTATGTAGAAAATGTATTTTGTTTACCTGGAGTTCCATCGATTTTAAAATCAATGTTAGGTGATATCAATAACAAACTTATTGGTGGTCAACCAATTTTAACTAATACTCTTAATTTAAGAACAGTTGAAAGTGAAATTGCAAAAAATCTATCTAATGTTCAAGATAATTTTAAGGACATTGATATCGGAAGTTATCCATTTTTTAAGGCAGGTAAACTAGGTGTATCAATTGTACTACGAGGAACAGATGAGATTAAAATGAATAACTGTAAATCAGAAATACTTAAATTCGTTAAAGCAAAAAATATTGAATTAGTTGATAGAGATTAAATGTTATATTTTGCATACGGTAGCAACTTAAATCATAAGCAAATGAAATTTAGATGCAAGGGTGCAAAGTATTTAAACAACTATGCATTAAACGGTTATAAATTATGCTTCAGTCATAAAACAGACCATTCTGTTTTTGGTCACGCAAATATTATTAAAAGTAAGAAAGAAAAAATTAAAGGAGCTATCTGGAAGATAACCAAAGAACATGAGAATGAACTAGATATTTATGAAGGTGTTGATTACGGATATTATCAAAAAGAATACTTTACATATAAGGGAAAGAAAGTTTTAGTATATATACAGAAAATATATTATTTTCAAAAACCTAGTTCAAAATATCTACATACCATAATACAAGGTTACAAAGACTGTTTATTAGACACAGAGTACTTAAAAACAGTAGTTATGAAGTATAAAATTAATTATAAGATAAATTGGTAATAAAATGAAAAAAACACTTATTATTGCATGTGATGGAGAAGCAGCAAGTGGAAAAAGCACAGGTGCAAAACTAATATCAAAAAAATATAAGCTTAAATTATTAAATTCAGGCTTATTATACAGATATGCTAGTAAAAAAATATTAGAGAATAAACCTAATAATATCATTCCTTTTTTAAAAAAAATTTTCAAAAACACATCTTATACAAAAATATCAAAGCAAAAATTACATTCACAATCAATCAGCACACATGTTGGCATATTAGCTAAAAAGAAAAAAGTAAGAGATATAATTAATATTTTACAAAAAAAAATTATTAAAAAAAATAAAAAAATTTGTGTAGAGGGTAGAGATATAGCAAGTAAGATACTTAAAAAAAATCCTAAATATGACTATGCATTTTATTTCAAATGCAATTTAAAAACAGCCAGCTATAGACGATGGAAAGATCTTAAAAAAAAAGTATCTTTAAAAGAGGTTGAAAAAACCTTAAGACAAAGAACTGTTTTAGATAAAAGTAGAAAACATAGTCCACTAGTTAAAGTAAAAGATGCTTATTTAATTAGAACAGACAAATTAAATAAAATGCAAATGATTAAAAAAATGTCAAATATTATTGAAAGATGATCGGTTTTGAAACAATAGGAAATGCAACTGTTACTGTTTTTGATGATGAACCAATTTTAACAACGGATCCATGGATTTATGGAAATCCTTATTATGGAAGTTGGGGTCATAAGTATAAAATACCAAAGGAACAGTTAGAAAATATCAATAAATGTAAATATGTATTTCTTTCACATGGACATCCTGATCACATAGATCCTGATTCATTCAAATTATTTGAAAATAAAACTATTCTTATTGGAGAACATTATGGTGATCGAATTTACAATGATTTATCTAAATCATTTAAGTGTCTTAAAATAAAAAATAACAGTTGGTTTGATGTTTCTAAAAATGTCAAAATTAAAATATTTGCGGACTGGAACCAAGATTCTGCAATTCTAATAAACATAAATAACAAAGATATTATTCTAAACTTAAACGATGGAAATGCTCGTGGTTGGTCAAAAGAACTAAAAAAAATAATAAAAAATTATAAAAATCGATTTTTACTAAAGTTAATCAATTGGGGTGATGCTGATATGATCAATTTTTTTGATAAGCACGACCACTTTGTTTTACCTCAAGCAGCTAAAAAAATACCATGTGGTAATTTATATTTTGATCAAATGAATAAATGGTCTTGCAACTACGCAATACCATTCTCATCATTACATCGATATGTAAGATCAGATTCAATTAAGATGAATGAATTTGTAACTCCTTTAGAGTTACATTCTGAAAATTTTAATAATATTAATGGTGAATTACTACCTGCTTTTTTAATATGGGATACAGATAGTGGTGATTACAAACTTATTAATCCTGAAATAAATGAGAATGAGTTAAAAAAACCAGAAGAGTTTGGTGATAGCTGGTCAGATGATCTCACAAATAATGACAAATCTATTATTGAAAATTATTTTGTTCAATTTGATCATTTAAAAAAGAATTTCGGCTTTATAAGTTTTAAAAGTGGAAAGAGTGAATTAAATATTAAATTATCTAATAGGAAAGAAGGAATTAAATTTGAAACACCAAGAAACTCTTTAATTCATGCAATTAAAAATAAGATTTTTGACGATATATTAATTGGAAATTTTACAAAAGTTCAATTAATAGATGTTGATAGTCTTTACCCAGATTTTACCCCTTATGTTGCTAAGTACGGTGATAATGGTGGTGCGAGATCTAAAGATGAACTTAAGGAATATTTTGATTATTATAGACTAAAATCTGCAGATTTTTGGCTTGAATTTCTAAAAATCAAATCAGAGAGTATAATTAGAAAAAAATTAAAGAACCATAAAGCACTTTATACTTTAGCAAAAAACTTAAAAAATAAGTTTTAATTAGATAGC
>CAZBRW010000010.1:0-20072 GCA_964494555.1 uncultured Candidatus Pelagibacter sp.
ATTAAATTTGTGACTTTTACAGTTTTATTTTTTTTAAGATTTTTTTGAAATATTATGAAAGATCTATCATTCATGCTTTTATTAATAATTTTTTGTTTTTTTAAATCATCATTATAAATTAGGGTAAAACCAGTATTAGAATAAATATGATGTACATTATTATTAATATTATTTACTTTTAAAATATTAGGGCTACATGAAAACACAAAAAACAAAATTGTTAAAATTCTATAAAACATTTTTAAAATTATCTTTTAAGGTACAAACGGCTAGTGCAAATCTTAGTGATCTATTCCATTTTAAAATTAATTCATAATTGTCAAAAACAATATATGCGGGCGAGAATATATCAGCATTATCAACTATATCTTTGTCAGGTGTGACAATAGCTGAATTTAAATTTTTATAAATTTCTATTTTTTCAAAATTCTTTATATATTTTTTAAAATATTTTAATTGTTTTTTATTTTTAATCTTTTGAGCTGATGTATTAAGAAATCTAACAGGTACATTTTCATTTAATTTAATTTTTTTAAAACAGGGTTTATTATTATCCCAACCAATTTTATTTATATAATTTGCAGCAGATGCAAATGAATCATTTAAGGATTTTAAATCTATAATATTATTATTGTCATAATCTAAAGCATAATTTTTAATTGTTGAGGGCATAAATTGAAAATTACCAAATGCACCAGCCCAAGATCCATATAAAATTTTATAATCAATTAAACCATTGTCAACAAGCTTAAGTAAAATAAGTAATTCGTTAGTAAAAAATTCACTTCGTCTTTTATCAAAACTTAAAGTAGCTAATGAAGAAATTATATCCATCTTACCTAAATAATTTCCATAATTTGTTTCTATACCCATTAGTGCTAAAAGTAATTCTTTTTCTACAGAAAATTTATTTTCTATTTCATTAATTTTTTTTTTATTTTTTAAGTAAAGTTTTGTACCTTTTTCAATTTTCTTTTCGGTTGCTCTTTTATTTACATAAGTTTTAGTATCTTCGTAAAATTCAGGTTGATATCTATCATATTTTATTACCTTGGGTAAAAATCTTACATTTTTTAAAACTAAGTTAATTGTACTTTTGGATATTCCACTCTTTTTAGCTTTCTCTGAAAAATTAGTTAACCATATGCCAAAATCATCGTTAGCTTTTAAATTAGAACTGAAGCAAATAAATAATATCAATGATATTTTAATTATTTTCATACAAATCTTTTAAATAAATAAATACAGCAATCCATATCAAAATAAAACTCATCAGCTTTTCCTGTGAAAAAGGTTCATTATAAGCAAAATACCCTAATATAAATTGCAAAGTTGGAGTTATATAGAAGATCATTCCAGTTGGACCTAAACCACAAAGCTCGACGCCTCTAACATATAAAAATAAGGGAATCACGGTCATTGGTCCCGCTAGAAACAAAATAAACATGAGGCTAGGATTAGAGACATCAAAATCATTTACATTATATTTAACAATAAAATAAAATGCAATTAGGACTGCTGGCAAAATAAATAAACTTTCTATTAGTAGCCCAATATCAGTTTCGACATTAATTTTTTTTCTTATTAAATTATAAAAGCTCCAACTTATAGCTACTATTAATCCAATCCAAGGTATAGATTTAAAATCAGAAAAAATTAAAAACAATATTGATAGTATTACAATTAAAACAGAAATTTTACTTTTTAATGTAAAATTTTCTTTAAAAAAAATGTGACCAAGAAAAACACTTATAATTGGCATAATAAAATAACCAAAACTAGCATCTATAATTTTATCTATACTAACTGCATAAATCCAAACGCTCCAATTTATAAAAATAAGTAAACCAGAAAAAAAGAGTAAAATTAATTTTTTTTTTTCATTTAAAATTTCTTTAATATTGTGCATTTTTGAAAAAAGTATTGAGGTTAAAACAAGTGTTACTGTAGTCCATAAACATCTATGAATTACCACCTCGATATGACCTACAAATGAAATATATTTAAAGTAAATTACGCCAATAAAACCCCACCAAAAAGATCCTAAAGCTGACATCAATAAACCTTTATTAAAGTCTTTATTATTTGACATAATTAATAATCAAATAAACCATTTTCATATTGAAAAAAACAAATTAAAATTTTTTTGTTGAAAATAAGTATTATACTTATAAAACCTTGCTCACGGAGAGATGGCTGAGCGGTTGAAAGCACCGGTCTTGAAAACCGGCAAAGGGGCAACTCTTTCCTGGGTTCGAATCCCAGTCTCTCCGCCACTAATTTTTATATTCACAAAATTTTTTTAAAATAAAAGAATCTTTGATCTTGGTATTTATTTCATTTCTTTTTATACTTTTTAAAACTTCATCATCCATGTTAACTAAATTATCTAATTCTATTAAACTCTCTAAATTTAAGTTATGAATCAATGAATTTACAAAACCAGTCATTAAAATATCCATTTCTTTTGTGCCTCTATAGGAAGCTCTATAGATAATTTTATTTTTAAGTTCTTCATTATTTGATGACATAGTTATATATATAAAAGATGTCTAATTTTAATTACTTATTGTCAGATATCAATACTATAAAAGGTATAGGATCGAAAACCACCAAATTATTCAAAAAAAAAAATATAAACAGAATCATAGATCTTCTTTATAATTTACCTAGAGACTCAACAGATCGAAGTAATTTAAAAACAATAAATGAACTGCAAATCGGTAAGATTCAAACTTTAACTGTAAGTGTGAAAAAATACAATTTTCCAAGACTTAGGAACTTGCCTAATGCAGTTATGTGTGAAGATAAAACAGGAAAAATTGAATGTGTTTTCTTCAATAGTTATGAAGGTTATATTAAAAAAATATTACCAATAAATTCTAAAGTAACTATTAGTGGTAAGATTGGGTATTTTAGAAAAAAATACCAAATAACAAACCCCACACACATATCTACAGATCAAAATTCAATCGTGAAAGTTTTCCCAAATTACAGTCTTACAGAAGGACTTGGGGAAATTAAATATAGAAATATACTTAATGACGTTCTTGAAAATATTCCAGAATTTGATGAATGGTTAAATGATAAACTATTAAAAAAGTTCAACAATATATCCTGGAAGAATGCAATTTTAGAATTACATAAGCCAGAAAATATTAATAAAAAGGGAAACTTCCTATCAAGACTTATATTTGATGAAATAATGTCAAATTTTTTAATTAATTCAAAAATAAGAAAATCAATCAAGAAAATTAAAAAAAATAGAAAAAAATTTAATAATGAGGCATATGATTTTATTAAAAGTAGAATTGATTATAAGCTCACTAATGATCAAATAAATGCGCTTAATGAAATAAATACTGATTTAAAATCAAACCAAAAAATGTTTAGACTTTTACAAGGTGATGTTGGTAGTGGTAAAACTATTGTATCTTTGATTGCTTCATATAATGTTATTAAAAGTGGCCACCAAGTTGCATTTATGGCACCAACAGAAATTTTAGCAAAACAGCATTATAATTTGGCAAAAAAAATATTTAAGAAGAACATAAATGTAGAATTATTAACTAGTAAAGTAGATCTACATAGAAGAAAAGAAATTATTAATGATTTGTCTAATTATAAAATTAATCTATTAATTGGTACACATTCATTGTTTCAAGAAAAAATTATTTTTAAAAATCTTGGATTAGTTATAATCGACGAACAACACAAATTTGGAGTAAAGCAAAGGAAAAAATTATCAGACAAGGGAGGGAAAAATTGTGATATTTTAGTTATGTCAGCGACGCCAATACCACGTACCATGATTATGACTATTTATGGTGACATGGATACATCCATAATACGTGAGAAGCCTATGAACAGAAAAGCAGTGAAAACTTATAGTAAATTAGAAAGTAAAATTGTAGATGTAATAAAATTTGTTAAAAAAGAAATAAGTAAAAATAATCAAACTTTTTGGGTTTGCCCTTTAATTGAAGAGTCAAAAAAAATTAATCATCAATCTGCTGTAAAAAGATATAATGATTTATGTAAAATTTTCAAAAATAGAGTTGGTCTATTACATGGTGCACTGGAAAGTGACGAAAAAGAGAAAGTGCTGCTTAAATTTTTAAATAAAGAAATTGATATATTGGTTTCTACTACAGTTATTGAAGTAGGTATAGATTTTCCGAATGCTAATGTCATAATTATAGAAAATTCTAATAAATTTGGTTTATCCCAGCTTCATCAACTTAGAGGAAGAGTTGGGAGAGGGAGTAAGGATTCTTATTGCATTTTGTTATTTAAATCATCTCTAAGTGAAAATGCAAAAAAAAGAATAAAGATTTTAAAAAGCACAAATGATGGTTTTAAAATTTCTGAGGAAGATATGAAATTAAGGGGATATGGAGATTTATTAGGATTTAAACAAAGTGGAATACAATCATTTAGATTAGCTGATCCAATTTTAAATGAGGATCTCTTTCTGATTGCTGAAAAAGAAATTAAGCGCTTAGAACACACAAATGAAAGTCTAGAAAAGTATTTCCCACTACTTAAGCTGCATGATAGAGCAGAAATTTTAAACGACTTAGCTTGAATTACTTTGTATTTGATGTTCCAGCAGAGACAATAAATTTAGAAGCTTCTTCAAAAGACATATCTAAATAAATAACCTCATTTTTAGGAAACATTAATAAAAATCCACTTGTAGGGTTAGGTGTTGTTGGCACAAAAACATTTACAAGTTTAGTATTTGTTTTTTTTGAGATTTCACCTTTATTATCTTTAGTTGCAAACCCCACTGCCCAACTTCCTTTCCTTGGATATTCGATTAATACTACACTTTTTTTTGAACCTTTTTTTGGCGCAAGAGTTTCAGTCATTTGTCCTATGGCTGAATAAATAGTTCTCAAAATTGGTATCCTTTTTAAAAGATCATTAAATAGTTGTAAAATTTTTTTTCCTATAAAAGATAAAGAAAGACTTCCAATTAAAGTAATAAAAATTACAGACAGTAATATTTCTAATCCTGGAACAGATATTGGTAAATAACTATTAGGATTAATTTCCTTTGGAATAATTTTTGAAGATATTGAAATAAAAAATTTGGTTAAATATAGTGTTATGCCTATTGGCACTAAGACAACTATACCTGTTATAAAGTAATTTCTTAGTCTAGATATTAAGGGTGTAGTTTTTTTTACTCTAGCCATGCTAAGTTTAATATTATAAATATTTAGAAAAGTGAATAGAAGAAATTTTATAAATTTGATTGGTTGCGGCTGTTTATCTGCAGGTTTTATGTCATGTTCAACAGCACCAATCACTGAAAGAAGGCAATTAAGTTTAATTCCAGAGGCAAAGCTCAATGCACAAGCGGCAAAAGTTTATGAAGAAGTTAAAAAAAAAGCTAAATTAAGTGATGATAAAGATAAGCTAAATGAAATTATTGAAATAGGTCAAAAAATAGAAAGTGCAATAACTACTTATTTCAACAGAGAAAATATTTTAGATCCGACAACCAATTTTGAATGGGAATATATTTTAATAGACAATCCTAAAATCAAAAATGCATGGTGTATGCCAGGTGGTAAAATTGCAGTATATACTGGTATGTTCGAGATAACAAAAAACACAAATGGTCTTGCTGCTGTCATGGGGCATGAAATAGCTCATGCTGTGGCCAAACATTCAGTTGAAAGAGCTAGCAGAGGAACTTTGTTGAACGTGGGCACACAAATTTTGGATATTGCTACTGGTGGTAAATTATCACAAGTAAACCGAACAACAGGTATGAATACAGTTGGTTTACTTTCTCAAATTGGAATAATGAATCCATTTAATCGGAAGCAAGAAACAGAAGCTGATTATTTAGGATTAATTTTTGCTTCTTTGTCAGGATACGATATCAGAGAAACAATAAATCTTTGGGAAAGAATGAAAGAATCCAAAAAAGGTAAAGAACCTCCATTGTTTATGAGCACTCATCCATCTTCAGATAAAAGAATTGATAATATATCCAATTGGGTAAATGAAATAATTTTAGAATATCCACCAATTGTATAAATTTTGAAAACTTTATGGTGAGCCCTGTTGGACTCGAACCAACGACCCATTCCTTAAAAGGGAATTGCTCTACCAACTGAGCTAAGGGCCCACAACGTAAATTGTTATAGTGATTTTTTTTTTATTATCAATGCGAAAATTTATAACTTATTTGCATATTTTTTGTAAAATTTAAGAAAAGTACCCTTTTTTATATTTCTTCTGATTTCAAACATTAGTTCTTGATAAAAGTTAATGTTATTTAAAGTTAATAACATTGATCCTAACATTTCATTAGTATTGAATAGGTGATTTAGATAATTTTTTGAATATTTATTTAAATCAAATTTTTCAACTGATGAGTCTAATGGCTTATTATCTTTTTTATATTTTGCATTTCTAATATTAATCCTGCCATTCCAAGTAAAAGCTAAACCTGTTCTACCCGATCTAGTTGGCATAACACAATCAAACATGTCGATACCTCTTAACACAGCACCTAAAATATCTGAAGGGGTTCCAACTCCCATTAAGTATCTTGGTTTATCAATTGGTAAATGCTTTTTTAACCCATCTAAAACTTTAAACATTTCTTTTTGACTTTCACCAACTGCTAAGCCACCTACAGCATAACCATCAAAGCCTATTTTTTTTAATTCATTGAGAGATTTTAATCTTAAGTCATTAAATAGTCCTCCCTGGACAATGCCAAATAGAGCTTTATGCTTGATTTTTCCGAATGCTTTCTTTGATCTCTTGGCCCAATAAGTAGATAAATTTAAGGATTTATAAATTAAACTATAATCAAGAGTTTTTTTTGGACATTCGTCCAGAACCATAATTATATCTGAGTCTAATTTTTTTTGGATTTTTATACTTTCTTCTGGACTTAAAATAAATTTTTTTCCATCGATATGAGAATTAAATATTGCTCCTTTTTCATAATCGATTTTATTTAATTTCGACAATGACATTATTTGAAATCCACCAGAATCAGTTAATATAGGTAATGAACTATTCATAAATTTGTGAAGTCCTCCTGAGTTCTTTATTCTATCAACTCCAGGTCTGACCATTAAATGATATGTATTACAAAGAATAATCTGACTGCCAGTTTTTTGTATATCTTTTAAAAATGCACCCTTAACTGTTGCTTGAGTGCCAACAGGCATAAAAGCAGGTGTATCTATAGTTCCTCTATGTGTATAAATTTTACCAAATCTAGCATGGTGGTCTTTTTTTAAGACATTAAAACTGAATTTTTTTAATGCCATTTAGTAAATTTATTCAGATCTAAAACTAATTATTTTATCTGGATCATTTACAGCGCCATTATTATTTGAATCTCCTCTTTTAATCTTATCTACAAATTCCATACCTTCTATAACTTTTCCAAAAACTGTATATTGACTGTCGAGAAATGGTGCAGGTTCAAAACAAATAAAAAATTGACTGTTGGCACTATTGGGATCAGCAGATCTAGCCATTGATAAAGTTCCTTTTAAATGTGGTAAGTCATTAAATTCAGATTTTAAGTCTGGTAGATCTGAACCTCCCATGCCTGCTCTTCTTAAATCAAAATTTTTATTAGAAGAATTTCCAAATTTTACATCGCCTGTTTGAGCCATAAATCCATCTATTACTCTGTGAAATACAACATTATCGTAATTTCCATCATTTGCTAATTTTTTAATTCTATTAACATGATTTGGAGCAACATCCTCAAATAGTTCAATTTTTACATCACCATCTTTTAATTTTAAAATCATTATATTCTCCATTGAGTTAGCGTTATTATTAAATACAAAAAAAATGACAATAAAATACTTAAAAAGAATTTTCATATTTTTTTTTTAAAGCTTTGATTGTACTTTTAGTTGTAAATTTTTTTAAATTTCCACCTAATTGAGCAATTTCTTTAACAAATCTAGATGAGATAATTTGATTATCTACATCAGACATTAAAAATATTGTTTCAATTTTATTATTCAATTTTCGATTCATTCCAGCCAGTTGAAACTCATATTCAAAATCTGAAACAGCTCTCAAACCTCTTAATATTATGTTTGACTTGTATTTATTGCATAGAGATGTAGTTAATGATTGAAATTTAATTATTTGGATTTTGTTTCTTTTAAATTTTAAATCTGAATAAAGTGCTTTTTCAACTATTTCAATTCTTTCATTTATCGAAAAGAGATAGTTTTTTTGACCTACCTCAGACACACCCACTATAAGATTGTCTACAATTTTTAGAGATTTTTTAATTACGTCTATATGTCCATATGTTATTGGGTCGAATGTTCCTGGATATATCGCAGTTTTTTTCATCAAAGTAAATTATCATCAATTTTAATTGCTGAAACAACTTTTTCCTCACCAGACAATTTTATAATTCTAACACCCTGTGTGTTTCTGCCTGCAACTCTAATTTCCTTTACTGACGTTCTTATTACTCTGCCTTTGTTTGTTGATATTAATATTTCATCGCCTTCAAAAACCGGGAATGAAGATGCAACATTACCATTTCTAGATGAATTAATAATGCCAATTATGCCTTTACCTCCTCTATTTGTAACTCTATAATCATAGTGTGTTGTTCTTTTACCGTAACCGTTTTCAGTAATGGTAAGTATATATTTTTCTTTTGCTTTAATTTCAATTTTTTCATCTTTACTAATTTTTCCATTTTTTTTATTCTGATCGTGGTCGATTATGGATATGGACATTATAGAATCGTTATCATTTAAGGCTATACCTTTAATTCCTTTTGAAGATCTGCCCTTAAAAATTCTTAATTTTTTTGATTCAAACCTAATACATTTTCCTAATCTTGTGCTTAAAATTATATCTTGATCTTCTCTGCAAATTTTAACACCTATAATTTTATCATCATTATCAAGTTTCATAGCAATTTTTCCTGAAACATTAATTGATCTAAAATCATCTAAACTATTTTTCCTAATCTTACCTTTACTAGTTGCAAAAATAATACTTGTATCTTTTAAATTTGTTTCACTCTCAGGAAACGGCATAATTGAACTAATAGATTGATGGTTCTTTAGTGGTAAAATGTTAAATAAAGATTTACCTTTTGATGATGTGGAGCCTTCAGGAATTTTCCAAGCTTTAATTTTGTATACAAGACCTTCTGTAGAAAAAAATAGCACTGATGTATGTGTATCAACTGATAAAGTTTGAACTACTGAGTCCTCATCTCTAGTTTTAATGCCAGACTTTCCTTTTCCTCCTCTTTTCTGTTGTTTAACATTACTTAGGGCGCCCCTCTTAATATAGCCTTGAAGAGTAACGGTAATGATAACTGCTTCTTTCTGGATAGTTTCTTCAATATCATAATTTAAAACCGCATCAATAATTTTTGTTCTTCTGGGAACTGAAAATTTATCCTTAATAGAATTTAATTCAGTGCTTATAACATGTAATAATTCTTTTTTTGAATTTATTATTTTTTTAAATTTTGTTATCATTTCAGACAATTTTTTAATTTCGCTTTCAATATCACTTATTCCTATAGCTGTTAGCTTTTGAAGTTTTAATTCTAAAATAGAATTAACTTGTAATTCAGAAAGAGAATATAATTTTTGATTTTTCTTATTTTCAATAAGATTTATTAACTTGGCTGTTTTAGTAAATTTCCATTTTGTATTTAATAGTATTTTTTTTGCATCATCGGGGTTTTTTGATGATCTTATAATTTTTATAACTTTATCTAAATTTTCTACACTGATTGAAAGTCCAAGCAAAATATGTGCTCTTTCTTCAGATTTTTTTAAATCATATTTAGTTTTCTTAACAACAACATCCTCTCTAAATTTTAAAAAGCTCTCAATAAAATCTTTAAGATTACATGTTTTAGGTTTCTTATCTACTATTGCTAATGTGTTAAACCCAAATGAACTCTCTATAGATGTATATTTAAATAATTGTCTTTTTACAGTTTCTGGTTCAATATTTCTTCTAAGATCTATTGCAACTCTTATACCTTCTCTGTTTGACTCATCTCTAATATCACTTATGCCCTCTATTTTTTTGTCTCTAACTAATTCTGCAATTCTTTCATTTAAATTAGATTTATTTACCTGATAAGGTATGGATGTTATAACAAGACGATCCTTACCATTTTTTAAATTTTCTACAACCACATCACCTCTAATTTTAAATGATCCTCTGCCTGATTTGTATCCTTGTTTAATTATATCCTTACCAATAATTATCCCGCCTGTTGGAAAATCGGGTCCTGGTATATGCTTCATAAGTTCGTTTAATTTAATATCTTTATTATTTATTAAAGCCAATGTTCCATTTATGACTTCACCCAAATTATGGGGTGGTATACTTGTAGCCATTCCAACGGCTATACCACCTGCGCCGTTTACTAGTAAGTTAGGATATTGTGAAGGTAGTACTTCTGGTTCATTTTCTGTTTCATCATAATTACTTTTGAATGAAACAGTATTTTTTTCTATATCGTCAATTAAATATTGTGATATCTTTGAAAGTCTTGTTTCGGTATATCTCATTGCTGCTGCTGGATCGCCATCGATGGATCCAAAATTTCCTTGACCATCAATCAATGGTAAGCTCATAGAAAAATCTTGTACCATTCTAACTAATGCATCATAAACAGCTTGATCACCGTGGGGATGATATTTACCAATTACATCACCAACCACTCTTGCAGATTTTCTAAATTGTTTAGTCCAATCAAAGCCTCCTTTGTACATTGCATATAAAATTCTTCTATGTACTGGTTTAAGACCATCTCTTACATCTGGTAAAGCTCTACTTACGATTACACTCATTGCGTATGACAAGTAAGATGAGCTCATCTCATCGTACATAGATATTGGCTTAATATTTGTCTCTTTAGGAATTACAGATTTTAACATGCTAATTAAAAGGGAATATCGTCATCAAGATCGCTTTGCTCTATTTGCGAACCTTCATCATTATTATTTTTATTAACCTGTGAAGTTGTTGAATTTTGATTGCCTCCGCCAAGCATAGTTAATGACGAATTATAACCTTGAATTAAAATTTCTGTTGAATATTTATCCTGACCACTTTGCTCATCTTTCCATTTTCTTGTTGATAATTGGCCTTCTACATAAACTTGAGCACCTTTTTTTAGATATTGCTGAACAACATTAACGAGACCTTCATTAAAAACCACTATTCTATGCCATTCAGTTTTTTCCTTTTTTTCACCTGTATTTTTATCTTTCCAAGACTGGCTAGTGGCTAGGCTCAATCTGGCGACACTTTTACCATTAACCATTTGTTTGATTTCTGGGTCTGCGCCTAATCGACCGATTAATAATACTTTATTTAAGCTTCCTGCCATAATATTTTAAAATATAATGATTTGATTTAAATTAACTATAACACAATTTAACTTGAATATTAATTTTATTAATTTAAAGCAACAAAAATTATGCTTAAAAAGATAGTTATTAAAGGCGCAAAAGAACACAATTTGAAGAATATTTCCTTAGAAATTCCTAAAGATAAATTTGTTGTAATTACAGGACTTTCTGGGTCAGGTAAATCTTCTCTGGCATTTGATACAATTTACGCTGAGGGACAAAGAAGATATGTGGAAAGTCTATCAGCTTATGCAAGGCAATTTTTAGACAAAATGAAAAAGCCCAATGTTGATTTAATTGAAGGGTTAAGTCCAGCAATTTCAATTGAGCAAAAAAATACATCAAAAAACCCACGATCAACTGTTGCTACAGTTACTGAAATTTATGATTATATGAGAGTATTATATGCTAGAGCTGGCGTACCATATTCTCCGTTTACAGGTAAAGCGATTACCTCACAAACTATAAGTCAAATTGTTGATAAAATTAAAGAGTTGCCAAAAAAATCAACAATTTACTTATATGCTCCGGTAGTACGTGGTCGTAAAGGTGAATATAAAAAAGACATTTTAAGTTTTAAAAAAAGAGGTTTTAGAAAGATTAAAATTGATAATGAATTATACGAAATTGATAAAATTCCTGAATTAAACAAAAAAATAAAACACGATATATATGTATTGGTAGATAGAATTGTTATTAATTCTACACTAGGAAATAGACTTGCAGAAAGTGTTGAAACTTCAATAAATTTAGCTAATGGATTGCTTTTTGTTGAATATGAAAATGAAACATTGCCGAAGAAATATCGAAAAACAGAAAGATTAATTTTTTCTACGAAATTTGCATGTCCAGAAAGTGGCTTTACAATAGAAGAAATTGAACCAAGATTATTTTCTTTTAATAGTCCTTATGGAGCATGTGCAGAATGTGAAGGCATTGGTATTAAATTAAATGTTGATCCTAAGCTAGTTGTTCCAAATGAAAAAAAAAGCATTGCTGATGGTGCTATAGAACCTTGGTCTAAATCATCAACAATGTACTACGCTCAAACATTGTCGTCATTAGCAAAACATTATAATTTTTCTTTAGAGGAAAAATGGACAAAATTACCAAAAAAAATTAAAGATATAATATTATTTGGTTCTGATGATGATGAGATAAAATTTTCATATGATGATGGTTATGAAAAGTATTCACACAAAAAAACTTTTGAAGGAGTAATAAATAATTTAGAAAGACGCTATTTGGAAACTGATAGTGATTGGAAAAGAGAAGAGATATCACAATACCAGTCTGACACCAAATGTGAAAGTTGCAATGGTTTTAGACTTAAAGAAGAAGCTCTATGTGTAAAAATTAATGAACAAAATATTAGCCAAGTAACGGAAAAATCTATTTTAGAAGCAAAAAATTGGTTTAGTTCATTAGAGAAAATTTTAGATAATAGACAACTTAAAATTGCTGAACATATATTAAAAGAGATTAATGAAAGATTAGATTTTTTACTTAATGTTGGATTAGATTATTTAACTTTATCAAGGGAATCAGGAACGCTTTCAGGTGGAGAGGCACAAAGAATTAGATTAGCATCACAAATTGGCTCAGGATTAACTGGAGTTCTTTATGTTTTAGATGAGCCATCAATTGGATTACACCAAAAAGATAATGTTAAATTGATTGATGCATTAAAGAGATTAAGAGACTTAGGAAATACGGTAATTGTTGTTGAGCATGACACTGAAACTATGGAAAATGCAGATCATATTATTGATCTTGGGCCAGAGGCTGGAAATAATGGTGGTAAAATAGTTGCTCAGGGTACGTATAATGAAATTTTAAAAACAAATGAAAGTATTACTGGAAGATATTTATCAAATAAAAGTTATATACCAATACCAAAAAAAAGAAGGCTTGCAAAAAATGGTAGATTTTTGGAGATACAAGGTGCTTCTGGTAATAATTTAAATAATGTTAATTTAAAAATTCCTTTAGGAAGTTTTTCTTGTGTTACTGGAGTTTCGGGAAGTGGTAAATCAACCCTAATATTACAAACATTATATAACGCGTTAAATCTTACATTAAATAATAATAAATCAAGGAAAATACCAAAACCATTCAGAGGTTTTAAAGGTATAGAGTTAATAGATAAAGTAATTGATATAGACCAATCACCAATTGGACGTACGCCTAGATCTAATCCGGCAACTTATACAGGTGCATTTGGACCTATTAGAGATTGGTTCACAAACTTACCTGAGTCAAAAAGTAGAGGTTATAAACCTGGTAGATTTTCGTTCAATGTTAAAGGTGGAAGATGTGAAGCATGTGAAGGAGATGGTGTTATAACATATGAAATGCACTTTCTTCCTGATGTGTATATTACTTGCGATGAGTGTAAAGGAAGCAGATATAATAGAGAAACTTTAGAAATTAAATTTAAAGATAAAAGTATAGCCGATGTATTAAATATGACAGTTGATGAAGGATGTGAATACTTCGAAAATATTTCAAATATAAGAACCAAATTATTAACTCTTAAAAAGGTAGGTTTGGGCTATATTAAGATAGGTCAGCAAGCAACAACCCTATCAGGTGGAGAAGCACAAAGAATAAAATTAGCAAAAGAATTGTCTAAAAGGTCAACTGGCAGAACAGTTTATATTCTTGATGAGCCAACAACTGGTCTTCACCAACACGATATAAAAAAATTGTTAGAAATATTGCATACTTTTGTTGCCACAGGAAATACAGTGGTGGTAATAGAGCACAACCTAGATGTTATTAAAACAGCAGATTATATAATTGATATGGGGCCAGATGGAGGTGTAAAGGGTGGAAATATTATTGCTGAAGGAAAACCTGAGGAGATATGCAGTGTTAAAGAAAGTTATACAGGAAAATATTTAAAAAACCTTTTGGACCAGAAAATTAAAAAAATTGCATAATCTTTTTATTTAGTATAAATTCAATATATGGCAAACTTTTTACAATCATTATCTAAAACTATTCATTTATCTCTAGGAATTACGATAGTTTTGTTTTTAGGATTGTTTTATGCAAACGGAGGATTTGATATAGATAGAATTTTCTGGAGCTGGTTGCTTAGATACATACATGTTGTTGTTGCAATAATGTGGATTGGACTACTTTGGTACTTTAATTTTGTTCAGATACCCAATATGTCTAAAATTCCTGATGAACAAAAACCTGCTATTGGAAAAGTAATTGCTCCCGCAGCTTTGTTTTATTTTAGATGGGGTGCATTTGCTACAATTGTATCAGGTTTAATACTAGCTTATCTAAACGGATATTTACATGAGTCAATGACTCTAGGTATTGGATCTGGTGGTGGAAGAAATACTGCTATTGGAATAGGTATGTGGTTAGGATTAATTATGGCTTTCAATGTATGGTTTGTTATATGGCCAAACCAAAAAAGAGCTTTGGGTATGGTTGAATGCGATCCTGATAAAAAAGCTAAATCTGCAAAAACAGCTATGCTATTCTCAAGAACAAATACACTTCTCTCGTTGCCAATGCTGTTAACAATGGTTGCGGCACAAAACTTATATTAGTCTTCTTCTTTAACAATTGTTTTTTGTGAGACGTTTAATTTTACTAGTAAAGGATTGGCAATATAAATTGAGGAATAGGTTCCAAAAATAACACCTAAAATCATTGCAAATGAAAAACCTTTAAGAATTTCTCCACCGAAAATATATATGGATAATAGTGCTAATAAAGTCGTTACAGAAGTAATAATAGTTCTTGATAAAGTTTCATTAATTGAAATATTTGAGAGTTCAAATATTTTAATATCAGAATATTTTCTTAGATTTTCTCGAACTCTATCATAAATAACTACAGTATCATTCATGGAATAACCAACAATTGTTAAAATTGCTGCAACTATAGATAAATTAATTTCTAAATTTAATAAAGAAAATAAACCAAGAGTAATTATTACATCATGAAATAATGCTAGTATAGCACCAATACTAAATTGCCACTCAAATCTAATCCAGATGTAAAAAAGCATTGCTGCCAATGAAAGAATAATAGCGATTACTCCTGACTTAAGAAGTTCGCTGCTTACTTTTGGACCAACATTTTCAACTCTTCTAAAATTAAAATCTTCTCCTATTGAACTAGCTAGCTTACTTTTAATATTTTTAATAAATTCACTATCATTTGAATTTTTCTTATCAAATTTAACTATAAAGTCAGTTTCATTACCAAATTGTTTTACATTAACATTTCCTAAATTCATTTGTTTAAATGAGTCTCTTATTATCGATATATTTGCATTATTTTTAGATGTACGAATTTCAATTAATGTACCACCTTTAAAATCTACTCCGAAATTTAATCCTTTAAAAATTAATAATAAAAGTGAAATAATAATTAGAAATAATGATAATAAGCTAAAAAAATTATAATATTTATTAAATGAGATTTTAGGCATTTTAAATAATATTTTCCTTATTTTTATTTTTAATTAAATAAATAGCAGTTATCATTCTTGCAATAAAATATACACTAAACAATGTAGTTAATATTCCTACTCCTAAAGTAATAGAAAAACCTTTTATAGGACCTGACCCCATAAAAAATAAAATTATTGCTGCTATTAGTGTAGTTATATTAGCATCTAAAATAGTTGTTCTTGATTTGATATAGCCATTGTCAAAAGCAATTATGGTGTTTTTTTCTTTTTTAATTTCCTCTTTTATTCTCTCAAAGATTAATACATTCGCATCAACAGCCATACCAACTGTAAGTATTATGCCCGCTATGCCTGGCAAAGTTAATGTTGCTCCAAAAAGTGTTAATACTCCAATTAGTAAAAAAAGGTTAATAATCAATGTAAGGTTAGCTATTATTCCAAAAAATTTATATTTATATAACATAAACGCAACTACTAAGAAAAAACCAATAAACAACGATATAATACCAGCATCTATAGAATCTTTTCCAAGATCTGGACCAACTGTTCTTTCTTCAATTATATTCAAAGGAGCTGGTAATGCTCCTGATCTTAAAAGAAGAGCTAAATCTGTTGCAGATTGAAAAGTAAAATCACCTGAAATCTGACCAGCCCCACCAACAATTGCTTCTCTTATGATTGGTGCACTTAAAATTTGATTATCTAGAACAATTGCCAATCTTTTCCCAATTCCTTTTGAAGTAGCCTTGCCAAATTTTTTAGATCCAACTCTATCCAAGTTAAATGTTACAACTGTTTCGCTTGATGTGTCCTCAACACGAACACCAGCATCTACAAGATTATCTCCATTTATTATTATTCTTTTACTTACAATGGCAACTTCAGATCCATCCTCAAAAGACAATTTTTCTGTTCCAAATGACTCTTCTTTACTATCAGTTATGAATTGAAACGTGAGGTTCGCAGTTTTTCCAAGAAGTGATTTGATACGACCTGGATCATCCAAACCTGGTAATTCAACTAAAATTCTATCGCTACCTCTTTTTAAAATATTTGGCTCGTTTGTTCCAATTTCATCAACACGTCTTCTAACTATTTCAATAGCATTATCAAGAGAATTTTGTTTTAATAAAACAAAACCGTATTTAGATAAATTTAATTTAAATTTATCATTTTCATTTTTAACATCAAATTCATGTGATTTAAATCTTTCATAATATGGATTTATAGAACTTTCCTTGTCGTTAAGAATATTATTAACTTTCTCAAAATCATTGGGTGAATCAAATTTTATATTTTGATCTTCAATAAAGAAATTTGTTACTACTATAGACTTTTCTTTAAAATATTTTTTTAATTCAAATACTTTATTTTGTAATTTTTCCTCTATTACTGGTGTATTATCAATTTCTAATAATAAGTATGAACCACCTTTTAAGTCTAAACCAAGATTAATTTTCTGTTTAAAAAATTCATCATCAAGTTTTATAAAATTAGAAAGTGCAAAATAAGAAAAGATTAATGTAAAAATTATTACTGTAAAAATTCTTAGTTTTGAAAAGTATAACACTTCAATATAATGTTATTTTTTTTGTTCGATATTACTAACTAAACTTTGAATACCTGTTGATCTAATTACCTCTACTTTTACATCATCAGAAATTAATACTTCAACTTTTTCATTGTCAACAACTCGCTCTATTGTTCCAACTATTCCACCTGACGTAACAACTTTGTCACCTCTTTTTAAACTTTCCACCATTAACTTGTGTTCTTTGACTTTCTTTTGTTGAGGTCTAATTAAAAAAAAGTAAAAAATTACAAAAATTAGTATTAGTGGTATAAATTGTCCTATTCCTGCATCCATATTGATCTCAATGTTGATCGATTATTTATACTATCTAAAATGTTTAGACAACTCTTTAATTGGCGCTTATTTTCTGTAAATTATTCATATATGGTTTTAATATTTCTGGAACATCTATATCACCATTATTTGTCTGATAGTTTTCAAGAATAGCTATAAGTGTTCTACCAACAGCTAAGCCGCTGCCATTCAATGTGCCAGTAAAAAGAGTTTCGTTATTCTGATTTTTATATCTACTTTTCATTCTTCTTGACTGAAAACTTCCGCAAGATGAACATGATGAAATCTCTCTATATTTATTCTCTGAAGGTATCCAAACTTCTATATCATAAGTTTTTTCAGCACTAAATCCCATATCACCAGTGCATAGAATTACTTTTCTGTAAGGTAATTTTAATTTATCAAGTATCATAGTTGCGCAATTTGTCATTCTTTCAAGTTCGTTAATGCATTCATTGCTCTCGACAATACTTACAAGCTCTACTTTATAAAATTGATGCTGTCTAATCATCCCTTTAGTGTCTTTGCCATAACTTCCAGCCTCTTTTCTAAAACATGGAGTAGCAGCAACTAATCTCATTGGTAATTCTTTATGATTAAGAATTTTTTCTCTCACCATATTAGTTAAAATTACTTCAGCTGTTGGTATTAGAAATTTTCTATCATTTTTATCGTCTAATTTAATCTCAAATTGATCATTTTCGAATTTTGGTAATTGACCTGTTCCAAACATCGTACTTTCAGAAGCAAATAATGGAGGTGAAATTTCTTTATAACCGTTGCTTGTAGTATGAACATCAATCATAAAATTAACTAGAGCTCTTTCTAGTAAAGCTAATTTATCTTTTACAAAGACGAATCTCGATCCTGTGGTTTTGCTAGCTAAATCAAAATCCATCATTTTTAAATTTTCCCCTAACTCGTGATGTGATTTCGGTTTGAAATCAAATTTTTTTATATTTCCATTTTTTTTTACCTCTTTATTAGATCCCTCATCAGTACCAATAGGTACATCATCTAGAGGTATATTTGGTATAAGTGACATGATATTATCTAATTGTTTTTTTACGGTTGTTTGATCTATAGATAGTTTTTCTATTTTTAAACTAAGTTCTTTAGATTTTTCAAATAAAGATTTATCATTTAACTTTGAAATTTCTTTTTTATCTTTCTCAAAAGCTTCTTTTTCCTGAATTAATTTTCTATTTTTTTCGTCTAATAACAAGATTTCATCAAAATCGATTTTAATGTTTCTAGTTGAAATTTTTTTTCTAAAATTTTCAAAATTGCTTCTTAAATCTTTTAAGTTATGCATTTTTTTCTTTTGTTTTGTTTTCTATAATTTTTACAGATAATATTGATAATTCATATAAAATTAGTAAAGGAATAGCTAATCCAATTTGTGTTATTGGATCAGGCGGTGTAAGTAAGGCGGCAGCTGCAAATATTATAACAACAACATATTTTCTTCTTTCTTTTAAAAATCGTGAATCAATCAAACCAATTCTGGCTAATAAGCTTAGCACTATAGGTAATTGAAAACTAAGGCCAAAAGCAAAAATCAATTTCATAACTAGTGATAAGTATTCATTAACTTTAGCTTCTAATTGAATAGGCAAAGTAGTGCTTAATCCTGAACTTTCAAAAGATAAGAAAAATTTAATAGCTAGAGGCATAATTAGATAGTAAACCAACATTCCACCTAATAAAAATAATACTGGTGTTAATATCAAATAAGGCATGATTGCATTTTTTTCATGATCATAAAGACCGGGTGCTATAAATTTCCAAATTTGTATAAGAATAAATGGTGATGTAATGAAAAAAGCTGCAAAAAAAGATACTTTTAGATATGTAAGAAAAGTTTCTTGAAGAGCGGTAAAAATTAATCTTCTTTCAACGTTGTCATTTTTGACAGCTTCTGCAAATGGGTCTACTAGAAACCCATATATATAATCAGAAAAATAATAACAAATAACAAAAAGAATTAATAAACATATTAAAGATGAAATAAGCCTTTTTCGTAATTCAATTAAATGACTAATAAAACCAGATTCTTTGTTCTCTTTACTCATCTTTATTTTTATTTATATCTTCAGAATTTTTATTTAAATCTTTTTTATTTTCCTCTGTAAAATCGGTATCTCCAAGTTCAGAAATTTGATTTTGAAAACTACTTACTGATCTTTTGATTGAACCAATCCATGAACCAATTTTTTTAAGCATAAATGGGAAATCTTTTGGGCCAATTACAATAATTGCAATAGCAACAATGATAAGTATTTCAAACCAGCCAATTTGTGGCATTTGAATTATTCTTTTTTATTTGAATCTT
>CAZBRW010000011.1:0-18887 GCA_964494555.1 uncultured Candidatus Pelagibacter sp.
CAAAAAGAACTTTATCTCCAACTTTAACATCCATTGGAATAATTTTTCCATCTTCAGTTTTTGCTCCTCCACCAACAGCAACAACTTTACCCTCTTGAGGTTTCTCTTGGGCTGTGTCCGGTATTATTATTCCTCCGGCAGTTTTTTCGCTACTGTCTAATACTTCAATAAGCACTCTATCGTGCAAAGGTTTAAATTTCATATAAACTCCTATAAATATGAGTTCATATAGATACAGAATGAGATTATTTCAAGATATCTGTTCAAATTTATAAATTAAAAAAAACCAAAGAAATATGCATATTTTTGCGTTATATGTCCATAATGCCTATAAATTTTGATAATTTAGATAATAAAGGACTTAAATCCATAGTGGATAAATATGATCTGTTTTTTATAGATATTTGGGGCGTAATACATAATGGAGTCCATTTATTTGAAAAGTCTGTAAAATGCCTAAACGAACTAGATGACTTGGGGAAAAAATATATTCTACTAACTAATGCGCCCAGGCCCAATAAAACCGTTATTAATTTTTTAAAAAATATGGGATTGGCAAACAATAAATGTGAAAAAGTATTCACTTCAGGTCAAGCTGCACTAAGTTATTTAGATGAAAAATGTAAAGATCTTAAATTTTTTCATGTAGGTCCACCTAGAGATTTTGATTTATTTAATTCATTTGAAAAAAAAAAAGTCGAAGATATAAAAGATTCAGATTTTTTACTATGTACAGGTTTATTTGAAAACCAAGAAAATGATCTTAATTATTATAAAAATTTATTTAAAAATGAAATAAAAAAAAAAATGATCTGTACCAATCCTGATCTTATTGTTGATAGAGGAGAAAAAAGAGAATTATGTGCAGGATCTGTAGCTAAAGAGTTTGAACTAATTGGTGGAAAGGTTGATTACTTTGGAAAACCTTATTCATTAGTCTATAGCCAATCAGCTGAAATCAAAGATAAAAATGTTTTATGCATAGGAGATAACTTAAATACAGATATAAGAGGGGCAAATAATCAGAAATTTGATTCTCTTCTCATTTTAGATGGGGTTCATAGAAATGAAATAAATAATAATTTAGAAAAATTGTTATCAAAATACGATGTGCAATTAAATTATACCCAGACCCAATTAGAATGGTAAATTGATGAGATATTATAGAAAATTTGACATAAGTAAAAATGATAAAGGTTCGATAATTTTAATAGGTAATTTTGATGGACTGCATATCGGCCATCAAAAACTTTTTAAATTAGCAAAAAAGTATAAAAATAAATATAGGTTGAAAATTGGTGTTCTTACATTTGAGCCAGTTCCTAAGATGTTTTTCAATAAAACTTTAAAAAATTTTAGGATTTCAAATCCCAATCAAAAAAATATTATTTTAAAAAAACTAGGAGCTGATTTTGTAATCACTAAAAGGTTCGATAAGAGCTTTTCAAAAATTAATTATTATCAATTTATCAAAAAAATATTATTTAAAAAATTAAACGCAAAATATATTTTTGTTAGTAGTAATTTTAGATTTGGAAACAAAAGAGAAGGAAACGTTAATAAATTAATTCAGTATGAAAAATTTTTTGAATATAAGATAGTTAATCCAAAACCATTAATAAAAAAAAATAGAATTATTTCATCAACTTTAATCAGAAAATTTTTAGAAAATGGACTTATTAATAGGGCAAATAACCTTCTCAAGAGAAATTGGTCAATAGAGGGTTTAGTTGAAAAAGGAAGACAACAAGGAAAAAAAATTGGATTTCCTACATGCAATATTGATATTAAAGATTATGTTATTGCGAAGCCAGGAGTATATGCAGTCAGAGTAAAATTCAAAAACGATAAAGAATTTATAAAAGGAATTGCGAATTTAGGCTATAGACCAACTTTTGGGCAAAAAAAAATTTTATTAGAAGTACATCTATTTAACTTTTCTAGAAATGTATATAATAAGTATTTATCTGTTGAATTTTTAAAATTTATAAGAAGAGAGAAAAAATTTAGCAGTGTTGATAAACTTAGAAAGCAAATTCAATTTGATCTAAAAGTTGCAAAAAGAAGCTAAAATGAGCAAAGAAAATATTAATTTACCCAAAACAGCTTTCTCAATGAAAGCGAATTTACCAAATAAAGAGCCTGAAATTTTAAACCACTGGGACAAAATTAATTTATATAAAGAATTAAGGAAATCTAATAAAGGAAATAAAAAATTTATTCTTCATGATGGACCCCCATATGCAAATGGCAATATTCATATGGGTACTGCATATAACAAAATTCTTAAAGATATAATTGTAAAATTTCATCAAATGAATGGCGAAGACTCAGTATATGTTCCTGGTTGGGATTGTCATGGATTACCAATCGAATGGAAAATTGAAGAGCAATATAAAAAAAACAAAAAAAATAAAAATGATATTCCAATTGCAGAATTTAGAAAAGAATGCAGAGCCTTTGCCGAAAAGTGGATTGATGTTCATAAAAAACAATTTATGAGATTGGGAGTTGTTGGAGACTGGGACAATTATTATTCAACAATGAGTTTTGATGCTGAGGCTCAAATCGTAAGAGAGCTTGGAAAATTTTTAAAAGAAGGTAGTTTATATAAAGGTTTTAAACCAGTTCTTTGGTCTACAGTAGAAAAAACAGCTTTAGCAGATGCCGAAGTAGAGTATATGGATCACAGTTCAGATACAATTTATGCTTCATTTCCAATAAAAAAATCAAATGTAAATGATCTCAATGAAGTGGAGGTTATAATTTGGACAACAACTCCATGGACAATACCGGCAAATCGCGCATTAGCTTTTAATCAAAACCTTGAATATTGTATAATTCAAGTACAGGAAAGTGGAGATTTCGAAAATAAAAAAATTTTAATATCTAAAGATCTAATCGATTCTGTTGTTAAAGATTGTGAGATAAAAAAATATAAAATTTTAAGGAGTTTAAAAGGAAATGATTTAAAAGGCACTATTTGCTCTCATCCTTTCTTAAAATTAGGATATGACTATGAAATACCTATGTTGGAAGCAAGATTTGTTACAACAGAGCAGGGTACTGGAATAGTTCATTGTGCACCAAGTCATGGACCTGATGATTTTAATCTATGTTTAAATAATGGAATAAAAGCAATCGAAACAGTTGACGGTGATGGAAAATATACAAAAAATATACCTTTATTTGAAGGCACTCATATATTTAAAGCGAATCCAATTGTAATTGAAAAACTAAAAGAACAAAATAAACTACTTTCAAGTGGGAAGCTTCTACATTCATATCCCCACTCATGGAGATCTAAAGCTCCATTAGTTCACAGAGCTACTCCACAATGGTTTATCTCAATGGAAAGTCATGGCTTAAGAAAAACAGCACTTAAAGCTATTGATGAGACAAAATTTTATCCTGCAAAAGGAAAAGATAGAATTAGATCTATGATTGAGACGCGGCCAGATTGGTGTGTTTCAAGACAAAGAGTTTGGGGAGTACCACTTCCAATTTTTATTCATAAAAAAACCAAAGAAATACTTACAGATGATAAAGTAATTGAAAATATTGCTTCAATTTATGAAAAAGAGGGCTCTGATTGTTGGTTTTCTGATGATCCTCAAAAGTTTTTGGTAGATGGTTATAATATTGATGATTACGAAAAATCAAATGACATTGTAGAAGTATGGTTTGACAGCGGATCTACACATTCATTTGTATTAGAAAAAAGAGAAGACCTTAAATGGCCAGCGTCTATGTACCTCGAAGGGTCAGACCAGCATAGAGGATGGTTCCACTCATCTTTATTAGAATCATGTGGAACTAGAGGCAGAGCTCCGTATGATGCAATTTTATCTCATGGTTTTGTTGTTGATGGCAAAGGACTTAAAATGTCTAAGTCATTAGGAAATATAATAGCACCAGAAGATATTCTAAAAAAATATGGAGCAGATATATTGAGAATCTGGGTTGCATCGTCTAATTATGAGGAAGATTTAAGAATTGATCAATCAATTATCGAGCAGCATGCAGAGTCTTATAGGAAAATAAGAAATACATTTAGATACTTGCTTGGAAATCTTAATGATGAATTTCAATCTTTAGATATCAAAAAATTAAATATTTTAGAGCTTCCAGAACTTGAACAGTATATGTTACATAAATTATATACTTTAAATGAAAATTTTAATAACTATTTTAAAAAATATGATTTTCATAATTTATATAAAGAATTGCTTAAATTTTGTACAGTTGATTTATCTTCCTTTTACTTTGATATTAGAAAAGATACTTTATATTGTGATCCAAAGAACTTTAAAAAAAGAAAAAATAGTATTCAAGTATTAAACATTATTCTTGAAACATTAATCAAGTGGTTTGCTCCAATACTTTCTTTTACTACAGAAGAAATTTTTTCATTAATTTGCAAAGATAAGAAAAGTATTCATTTAGAAAGATTTATAGATTTGCCTAAAAATTTTTCAAATGAAACACTCAATAAAAAGTGGAATGAATTAAAAAAAATAAGAGAGGTTTGTAATATAAGCATTGAAGAAAAAAGAGCAAAAAAAGATATTGGATCAAGTCTTGAGGCAAGTTTGATAATTAAATTAGACGAAAAATTGATTCAGTTAACAAAGGATGTGGATTTTTCAGAATTATGCATAACATCATCAGCAATAGTAAAGAAAAGCGATGTAAAAGAGATAGAAGTTGAAACTTCTAAAGCCAAAGGAAAAAAATGTTCAGTATGTTGGAAAATTTCTGAAAGTGATTGTGAAAGACACCCAATATGCAAATTTAAATGAGACAATTTTTAAACAAGAAATTTATATTTTATTTAATAGTCACAGTTATAATATTTTCATTTGACAGGATATCGAAGTTATATGTTATTAATATTGCAGAAACCTATGGTAATGTAGATATTTTTATAAATAATTTTATAAATATAATTTTAATTTGGAACACAGGAATAGGTTTTGGACTTTTTTCATTTGAGCAATCTAATATTTACAATTTTATAACACTGCTAATAGTACTAATAAATTTTTTAATTATTTACTTAATTGCAATTAATGAAGGTATAAAAAACTATTATTTGGTTATAATATTAGGAGGTTCCTTAGGCAATCTATTTGATAGATTTTATTATTCAGCAGTTCCAGATTTTATAGACTTAAATTATAATGGGTTTCATTGGTTTGTGTTTAATATTGCTGATATATTTATAACAATAGGTATTATCTGCCTTATTTTAGATGAAATTATTATAAATAAAAAAGTTAAACATGATTGAAAAAAAAATTCTATTTCTTTTAATAACTTTACTATTTTTAAATTCGTGTACGTCTTTTAAAAAAGCGATTACAGGAGAGAAAAAAAAACCTGGCAGTGAATTTATGGTAATTAAGAAAAAACCTTTAACACTGCCTCCTAATTTTGGAGATCTACCAGAACCCGAAGAAGAAGATACTTCCGATGATGAAGAGACTGTAGAAGTTAAACAACTTCTGAAAGGAATTGCAAAAGAAAAAGAAGTTACTACCAATGCTTCAGACGGTTTAGAAAATTCAATTTTAAAAAAAATTAAAAAAAATTAATGATATCAAAAAATGTTATTTTAAAAAATTTTAAAGTTAAGAACATAAAAACTTCGACAAACAGTATTATTAAAAAAAATATTTCTAAAGAAATTAAAAACAGGAAAAATCTTTTAAATTCATTGAGCAGAAGTTATAAGTATAGTTATAATAAAAAAGATTTATCATCGCTTAAAAATTTTAAAGAGATAAATCTAATTGGAATGGGCGGTTCAACTTTAGGAACTGAAGCAATATATTCTTTTCTAAATCAAAAAGTAAAAAAAAAAATTAACTTTTTTAATAATTTAGATAATTTTCAAAAAACAAATAATAAAAAATCTTGTAATATTATCGTTTCTAAATCTGGCAATACTTTGGAGGTTGCTACAAATATAAATTTGTTCATAAAAAAAAGTGATAAAAATTTAATAATTACAGAAAACAAAAAAAACTATTTAAACATGATTGCATCAGATTTAAAATCAGAAGTGATTGAACATAAAAATTTTATTGGTGGGAGATATTCAGTATTATCTGAGGTAGGAATGATTCCTGCAGAACTAATGGGACTCAACATTAATAAATTTAAAAATATAAACAAATTAATAAAATCTAAATCATTCAATAGGTCTTTAGTGGATTCAGTTGAAAGAACGATAAGATTGATAAAAAATAAAAAATTTAATTCTATTATATTAAATTATGATACACGATCTATAAAACTATTCGAATGGTACCAACAACTTATTTCAGAAAGTCTGGGAAAAAAATCTAAAGGAATTTTACCAATAGTTTCCTCAATGCCAAAAGATAATCATAGTCTAATGCAATATTATCTTGATGGTCCAAAAATTAATTTTTTTACATTTTTTTTCGTTTTTGAGAAAATGTCGAAATCATTATCAAACACAAGTCTTCTTAAAAATTTTTCATATTTAAGAAATAAAAGACTTATTGATATTATTTATACTCAAAAAAAAGCAACCGAAAACATTTTTGATTTAAAAAAAATACCATTTAGAAGTTTTGAGATAAAAAATCGTACAGAGGAGAGCCTTGGTGAATTATTCAGTTTTTTTATACTTGAAACTATACTTTTAGGTAGAGCCCTTAAAGTAAACCCATTTGATCAACCATCTGTAGAACTAATAAAAAAAGAAACAAAAAAAATTTTTAATACAAACAAGCAAAAATAATTTTTGATTTTCCATAAATATTCTCTTTTAAAATATTAATTTCACTTGAAATATCATCAAATGAATTTTTGTGTCTGTGAATTATTAAAACTGTTTTTTTTTTTATTATCTTATTTTTTTTTAAATTGAATATTAATTTAGAAAATTTTTCATCTTTAAAAGGTGGGTCTATAAATATAAAATCAAATTCTTCATTCAATTTCTCAGATTTTTGTTCTAGATAAATATCTAAAGAAACTACTCTGGATTGTTCAGTACAATTAAACTTTTCTATATTTTTTCTCAAAACTGTTAATACTTTTGAATAATTTTCAACAAATATTACTTTCATTGCTCCCCTTGAGATGCACTCTAACCCAAATGAACCACAACCTGAGAACAAGTCTAGTACTGTGGATTTAAATATTTTTTTGTTTGACAAACTAGAATGCTCTAAAATATTAAAAATTGACTCTCTCACTAAATCCCTCAAAGGTCTCGTCAAATTATCAGTGGGTTCTAATATTTTTCTTCCTTTATGTATGCCTGATATAATCCTCATTATTTAATGACCTTATGTCCAATGTCTTTTCTAAAAAAACCATTTGCCCAATTAAGTTTTTTAATAGATTTAAAAATATTTTTTCTACAAACTCCAAATTTTTTTGAAAGACTTACAAAATTAAGAACTCTCCCACCATTTGAAAAAAAATTATTTTTTATCAACTTTGTTCCAGCATGAAATAAAAAATTATTTTTAGTATGAAATATCTTATGAAGATTATTTATTTTTACTACATTCTTGTATTTATTAGGATATCCTTTGGAGCACAAAACAACACAAATACTTTTTTTACCTTTCCATTTAATAGGAGTTTTTGATAACTTACCTGCACAGCAAGAGTCGATTAAATCTAAAAAATCATTTTTCAGCAAAGGCAAAATTGTTTGACATTCTGGGTCACCCATTCTCACGTTATATTCAATTAAGTAGGGGTTATTTTTTACTATCATTAACCCAGCATAAAGAAATCCTTGATAACCAGTTCCCAACTTTTTTAAAGCTTTCAAGGTTGGATTAATTATTCTCTTTAGTATTTTCTTATCTATTTTTTTATTGATAAGTCTTGATGGAGAATAGCATCCCATACCACCTGTATTTGGTCCTTTATCACCTTCAAAAACTCTTTTGTGATCTTGAGCAGTTTGAAATTTCTTAAATGTTTTGCCATCACTTATTATAAAATAACTCATCTCTTCACCTTTTAGAAATTCTTCTATCAATACATTTTTTGCTTTTCCAAATTTTCCATTAAATATTTCATTAATTGAATTCTCAGCACTTCTAATACTTTCACAAATGTAAACACCCTTGCCTGCAGCTAGTCCGTCGGCCTTAACTACAATAGGAAGTTTAGTTTTTTTTATGAACTTAATAGCACTTCTTTTATCTTTAAATATTCCAAAATTGGCAGTCGGTATATTATATTTTTTGCATATATCTTTTGTAAAAATTTTTGATCCTTCAAGTTGAGATGCAATTTTAGATGGTCCAAAAACTTTAATATTACTTTTGCTTAAGTTATCAACTATACCATCTACTAAAGGTTGCTCTGGACCAACAATTACTAAGTCAATTTTTTTTTTAAGAATAAATTTTTTTAACTCAATAATATTATTTGGAGCGATATTTATATTTTCAGCTATTCCTGCCGTTCCTCCATTTCCAGGGAAACAATAAATTTTCTTGGTTCGTCTAGAGTTGTAAATTTTTTCACATATAGCATGCTCTCTACCTCCACTTCCAATAATTCCAACAATCATATATATTCATATAATATAAATGAATAACAAATTAGCAAAACTAAAATATTTACCCAATAACTTTGAAATTCTAGAGCCAGGTGATCATGTTATATGTGCTGTCTCCGGAAAAAAAATTAATTTAGACAAACTGAACTATTGGAATGTAGATCTTCAAGAGCCTTATTTTTCCTATAAAGAGGCTGCAGAAAAATATGAAAATAAAAAATAGCTAAATTTTCCATCTATTATGCGACCATATCCATTGTTCTGGATGCTTTATTATTTTCCCCTCAATCCAATTGTTAAGCTTAATGGTAATAGATTCAAGGTCTTCACTATCGTCAAATTCAAAAGGTCTGCCTATTTTCATTTTAAATTTGAATTTTTCGTCTCTAAATATGTATACTGGGATTATTTCAGCATTGAATTTTTTCACAAACTGCGCTGGGAGGGTAGTGGTAGCTGCACTTTTGCCAAAAAAATTTACTTTGATACCTTCCGAGAGTCTTTGGTCAATCATAAGTGCTAAAGAAAATCCTTGTTTAAATAACTTAAAAGATTCTCTAACTCCTGAAATTCCTTTCACTAGTTGATTTTTACAAATATAATTTTTTCTTAAATAAACCATTATCCTATCTAAAAAAAAATTATTAAGTGGCCTGTAAATCGCAGCTAAACCTATTCCTGATTTTTCTATTTCCATTGCCATCAATTCAAAATTGTTAAAATGTCCAGAGATAAAAATTACTGGCTTTTTTGATTTTTTTATTTTATCTAGAATTTCTGATCCTTCAATCTCAACATACAATCCAGTTTTATTATTTCTAAATTTTTTAAGATAAACATATTCTGCAAAAATTTTTCCATAGTTGTTCCACATAGAACTAATAAATTTATTTAATTCTTTTTCTTCAAGATTAGGGAATACTTGTTTTATATTTTGAATTATTATTTTTTTTTTTCTAAATAACGGTCCTAAAATACAAAATAAAAAGGAACTAAAAAAAGATGAAAATCTCAAACCTATTATTCTAAAAATAAAAAATAAGGTTGAAAAAAAAATAAACTCTAAAAAATATTTTATAATTTTCATATCTTGCTTTTAATAAAAGTCTCGAAATCATTTTTTTTGTAAATTTCTAAATCAACATCAATACAATTACATATCTCTTTTTGTTTTTCATTAAGCCTAAAATAGTCTTTTTTAGTTGTAACTATTTTTATCTTGTCGTAATCATAGTTTTTATTAAATATTTTATCAAAATCTTTCTTAGAATAGCTATGGTGATCAGAAAAATGATGAGTTTTTTTTAAATTTAAATTATTTTCTTTCAGTAGCTCGAAAAAATTTGAAGGATTACCAATTCCTGCAAAAGCGATAATTTCTTTATCTTTTAAATTATCTATATTCTTAAGTTTATAATTTGAGTAAAAGATTTTTATATTTTTGTTAATACTTTGAATTTTTTTTTCAAAATCTATATTGATGTTTCCATTGATAAAAATACAGTCAGCTCTTTTAATTGATCTTAAACTTTCTCTTAATGGACCAGATGGAATAATATTACCATTTCCAATTAGTTGATTAGAATGGAAACATAAAATGGAAAGATCCTTTTTTATAGATAAGTCTTGGAAACCATCATCAAATATTGCGATGTCATGATGCTGAGATATAGCTGAAATTAAGGATTTTTCTCTATTCTTACCCTGGAAAGTTTCACCTATATTTTTTAGCATTTTTACTTCATCGCTTACAAAATCGTAACCTTTTTTAATAAAACATGGATTTTTGCCCAAGGATTTGAAAATTTTATAAATTTCAATAGCCAAAGGAGTTTTGCCTGTACCACCAACATAAATATTTCCAATACATATTATTGGTATTGAAAATTTTTTTTGTGATAAAAAAATTTTATTTATAATAGTAATTAACAAGTAGATAAGTGAAAATGGGTAAAGTATTATTGACCATATTGAAGGTTTTTTATAATCCCAAAATTTAGGTTTCGAAAAAATCATTTATACTAATTTTTCAATATTTTTATACGTAATTGCTAGAATTCTTTTTCCTAGATTATTTAAGTTTTTACTATAATTTTTTGACTTTTGTTTAATTCTAATATTTTTTTTAAGAAAATTTATCATTTGCTTTTCGTTTACAATTTTTCTTGAAATATTTAATTTTGATAAAGTGTCAAAAATTTCTTTAAAGTTATCAACATTCGCTCCATGTATTATTTTACTACCATATCTTGCTGGTTCTAAAGGATTCTGTCCCCCATGCTTAATTAATGAGCCGCCCAAAAACACAATATTTACCTTTTTAAAAAATTTTTTGGTTTCTCCGTAAGTATCTACTAAATAAATATCTGAATTATCTTTAATTTTACTATTCCAACTATGGCAATGATATTTAAGTTTTTTTCCCTCTATTAAATCGATTATTTCAGATTTTCTCTCTATATGCCTCGGTATAATTATAGTTACTAAGTTTTTAAAAATAAATTTTAGTTTAAGATGAGTATTCAAGCAAATTTCTTCTTCGCCGCTGTGAGTACTGGATGCACACCAATAAAATTTAGATTTCAGAAATTTATTTAAATTATTATTCAATTCTTCACCTTTTTGCACTGTTTCAACGTATTTAATATTACCCAACGATAAAATATTTTTAACACCAAAATAATCAATATATTGTTTTGTTTCTTTATTAGAGACAAATACAGATGTAAAATTTGATAAAATTTCTCTAGCAAAGCTCTCTATAACTTTCCATCGATTAAAAGTTTTTTTTGTTATCCTTGCATTTAATAGCAAAGTTTTAATGGATCTTTTTTTTAGATTAATTAACATATTGGGCCATATTTCCGAGTCTATGAAAACAGCTAAATCTGGTCTCCAATAATTTAAAAAATTTTTAGTAACAAAATTTAAATCTAAAGGATAAAATTGATGTAACACTTTTTTAAATTTAAATTTTTTAATAATTTTTGATGAACTTAAGGTAGAACTTGTTATTAAAATTTGTTTAATATCTTTTCTTTTCTCTAATTTTTCAATTAAGGGAATTACACTTATGATTTCTCCTACACTAGCTCCATGAAACCAGATTAATTTACCTTTTTTTCTTAATTTTGAAATAATTGAAAATTTTTCTTTAAATCTAAATACATCTTCTTTTTTTTTAAATATTCTAAAAATCAGGATAAATGGCGATATTATTAAAACTATATAAGTTAACAGTCTATATAATGCTAAATACATTAACTTTTTTTAATCTGCTTTTCGTAAAAGTTTTTATATATATCAGAAGTCTTTATTAATTCCTCATGATTTCCTCTCCCAACAACTTTGCCTTTGTTCACAACATAGATTTTATTTGAATTTAATATAGTTGACAATCTATGTGCTATAACAATTGTAGTTTTGTTTTGTGTTAAAAAATTTATTGCATCCTGGATTTTTTTTTCAGTATCTGCATCCAAAGAAGAGGTAGCTTCATCAAGTAGAATGATTTTACTTTTTTTTAATATTGCTCTTGCAATTGAAAGTCTTTGCTTCTCACCACCTGATAGTCTCACTCCTTTTTCTCCAATAATAGTATCTAATTTATTAGGCAACTTATTTATAAATTCCTCCGCAAAAGAATATTTAATTGCATTGTTAATTTCCTCGTTTGTTGCATTTAAATTAGCGTAAATTATATTATTTTTCACTGTATCATCAAATAAAGTTGTTTCTTGACTAACTAAAGAGATATTTGATCTTAAGTCTTGAAGTTTAGATTTATATATAGATTGATCATCAATAAGGATATCACCTTTCTCAGGATCATAAAATCTAGGTATCATATTCATTATTGTTGATTTCCCTGCTCCACTATGACCAACTAGTGCAGTCATTTTTCCACCTTCAAAATTAAGATTAATATCGTCCAAAACTATGTCCTCAGTTTTGTTATATTTAAATGATAAATTTACAATTTTTACATCTGCTTTATCTACATTCAAATTTAAGGGATTTAATGCCTCGCTTACTTTATTTTTCTCATCAATTATAGGAAGAACTCTTCTTGCTCCAGCCAAGCCAGTATTTATAGTTATATTTAAAGTAGCTAATGACCTAACTGGTTGATAAGCTAGCATCATTGCAGCAAGAAAAGAGAAAAAATTATTTATTCCAATTTCGCCAGCAATAATTAAACTTCCTGAATAGTATATTATTCCTCCTATCATAATACCTGTAAGCGTTTCCATGATTGGGGAGGCTCTCACAAATACTATCGCACTTTTCATTACTTTTTCTGCAAGATCTTTGATAACTTTTGAAGATCTATTCGTTTCATAGTCCTCTTTTTGAAAAACTTTTATTAATTTATGATTTGATAGTAATTCAATTAAATATTTATTAAGATTTCCCGACATTTCCTGGGCTTCTGTAGAAACTTTACCAATTCTTTTTCCAAGACTTTTTGCTGCAATAGATGCCAAAGGGATCATAATTATCGCAAATAATGATAATTTCCAGTTTTGATAAAACATAACAGATAAAAGAGCAATTAAAGTTAAAAAGTCTTTAAATAAATTTAAAATACCAACAGAACACATGTTTTCTATAAGTCCTGCATCAAAAGTAAGATTAGACACAAATTTACCTGTATGTTTTTTTTCAATATTTTCTGTATCTGATTTTATTAGAGATTTTACCAGATCAAGTTGTAAGTCTTCTTTAACTAATCTGCCAACTTTGATCATCGTAACTTTAGCAAGGTAAAGAGATCCACCTTTAGCTATGAAGGCAAAAATTATAAAAATTGGAATTATAAAAATTAGAGTTTTATCTTTATTTACGAAAATTTTTTCTATTGCAGGATCTAGAAGCCAAGCTATTGATGCAGTACTACCTGCCAATATTAAAGAGAAGAAGACTGAAAAAAAAATTTTTTTTAAATGTTTTTTTGTGTAAGTATTAAATAATCTTTTTAATACTTCTATATTATTATTATAATCCATTATATTTTACCTATTAATAAATTTAAAAAAACTATAAATCCTAATAAATTATTGCTTTTAAAAATTTTTAAACAGATGTTGCCATCTAATTTATCGAATTTGTTTATTTGAATAAAGATTAAATGCAGCATTGGAAATATTAAAAAGGCAAAAAATAAGAAATTTAAATTCATATAATTACCTACAATTAAAAGACATAATACAAATATAGAATAACAAAATGATAAAAAAAGTTTTGCATTATACTTAAATTTAATTGAAGTTGATTTTATCCCTATAATTTCATCATCTTTTATATCTTGAAACCCATATATTGTGTCGTACCCAAGTGTCCAAAATATGGCTCCAATATATAATATTATGACAGCAAAATTTAGATTTTCGTTTACAGACGTCCATCCCAGCACTATTCCGTAATTAAAAGTTATACCAAGAAATAGTTGTGGCCAATAAGTAATTCTTTTCATGAATGGATAGGAAAATGCAAGAGGCATAGAGCACATGGCTAGTATTATTGTTAAAGTATTAAATTGAAGTAATACAATTAAAGCAATCAGGCAAAGTATTGCTGAGTAAATTATACCAAGTCCTACTGAAATTTTGCCCGAAGCTATTGGTCTTTTTTTTGTTCTTTCTACTTTGGAGTCAAAATCTTTATCTACTATGTCATTAATGATACAACCTGCAGATCTCATTAATATCGATCCACATAAAAATAAAAAACAATATTTAAAAAATATATCAGTGTTGTTTGAAAAATCGAAAGCTATCGTTAATCCCCAAAGGCATGGCCAAAACAGAAGCATAAAACCAATAGGTTTCTTTACTCTAGTAAGTTCAATAAAATGATTTATTTTTTCCATTAGAATTTACTTGTAAATAGCAAAGGGTAGATTCATAATCAAACTGATTCGTATGAATATTGATTATACAGTTACAGCGCTTATGTTTCCCGCAATCCCTTTATTGATGGGCGTTTACAGCAATAGGTTTCATACTCTAAGCAAATTAATACGAGAGCTTCATGATGAACACATATACGAAAAACACGTGCCAGCAGAGTGGAAAAAACAATTTCTAAATTTAAGCAATAGAATATCTATTTTAAGATGGACTATAATGTTTGGAGCTTTTGGTTTTTTATTTAATTTGTTAACAGTTTTTGCTTTATATCTGGATGAACTATTTCTAGCCAGAGTAATTTTTGGATCATGTTGTTTATCAATGATTGTTTCAATAATATTCTTTATTAGAGAAATACAGATATCGACAAATGCACTAAAACTTCATATGTCTGATATGGATGTTAAAATAGATTAATTCGGAATAATTATTGCTGGTCCAATAATTTTTCTTGCTTCTAAATCTTTGTGGGCCATTACAGCATCTTTTAGTGAATATTTTTTGAATATATTGATTTTAACTTTTTCAGTTTTTACCATCTCAAAAAGTTTATTTGCAGCTTCATCAAGCTCCTTCCTAGTCGCAGTGTAATGAGCAATACTTGGACGAGTTAAAAATAAACCTTTCGGTGAGATTAATTTTCCAACATCTAAAGGATCAAGTTTTCCTGACGCATTTCCAAAAGATACAAACGTTCCTCTCATTTTAAGACATCCTAAAGATTTTTCCATAGTTACTTTTCCAACACCATCATAAACAACAGGCAAACCTTGATCATTTGTAATATCCATGATTTTTTTTTGAAAATCGTCTTTTGAATAATTTATAACATGTGAACATCCAAATTTTTTTGCAACTTCTATTTTTTCATCAGATCCAACAGTACCTATTACTTCACAACCCAAGCTACTTGCCCATTGACAAAAAATTTGTCCAACACCACCTGCCGCTGCATGAAATAATATTTTTTCACCTGATTTAACAGGATAAGTTTTATGTAAAAGATAGAATGTTGTTAAACCTTTAGTCATTAAAGTTGCAACAACTTCTAGATCTATACCATCTGGAACTTTGACCAAACTTTTTACTGGATAAATTCTATGTGAAGCGTATGAACCTACAGGAGCTGCAGCATAAGCAACTTTATCTCCTTCTTTAAAATCACCTACATTATTACCAATTTTCTCAATTACACCTGATGCCTCCAATCCTATCCCAGAAGGAAGTGGAAGAGGATACAAACCTGATCGATGATACGTATCTATATAATTTAAACCAATAGCACTGTGTTTAATTAATACTTCTCCATCTTTAGGATCTTCGATTTTAATATCTCTAATCTCTAATACTTCAGGGCCACCAGTTTTTTTAATTTCAATTGCTTGCACTATTTTACAAAATTTCCATTATGATAGTCATTTACTGCCTGTAAAATTTCAGACTTAGTATTCATAACAAATGGACCTCCTCTTGCAATTTCTTCATTAATAGGTTTTCCAGAAATAAGCAAGAATTTTGAGTTCAAAAGACCTTTAACTTTTAAATTCTCACCTTTAGAAAGTAAAATTAAAGTGGAGTCTCTTACTATATCATGTTCTTTCTCTCCAATTTTAATTCCACCATTCACTAAGTATATAAATGAATTATGATTTGACGGCATTTGAAAACTGAATTCTTTATCTTTGTTTAATTCTATATCAAAATAAATAGGATCAACGTTGTGCCCCTTAACGGGACCTTCAGAATTTTCAAATTTACCTGCGATAGTTTTGACTTGCTTATCTTTATCTTTGTGTATCTTCATCTCTCTCGAATTAATATAAATATAATCTGGTTTCGACATTTTGAGTTTTGCAGGCATATTGATCCATAATTGAAAACCTTGAAGTTTTCCTTCAGTCATGGAAGGCATTTCTGAATGAATTATTCCACTACCTGTCTTCATCCATTGAACATCACCAGCTTTCATTCTACCTTTAGAGCCTGTACTATCCTCATGTTCAAATTCACCATGAAGCATATAGGTGACTGTTTCTATTCCTCTATGAGGGTGTGCAGGAAAACCTCCAATATAATCATCTTTATTTTCGGATCCAAATTCATCCAACATTAAAAATGGATCATAATAATTGGGCTCAACACCTATACTTCTTTTTAATTTTACACCCGCACCATCGGATGAAAGTATAGGTTTAATAATTTTATTAACTTCAATTTGTTTCATTATCTAATTTTCTATTATCTAAACTAAATTTTTTTGTACCGTTTACTCCAATAAATATAAAACCCCCAGCTAAAGCTATATTCTTTAAAAATGACGTTATTTGTATTTGATTTGAAAAATCGTTGTGAAAAATTAGCGCTGTTACAATACAAAAAGTAGCCAGAAAAATTGCTGCGATTTTAGTTTTATATCCAATTATAATCAATACCGGTGCTGCAATTTCTAGAATTATTGCTGGTATTAAAAAAATACCAGGAACACTGTAGCTTTCCATCCACTCTATAGTTCCATTATAATTTAATATTTTGAAGTACCCATTTAATAAAAACAATAACGATATAAATACTCTGCCAACAAGATCTAATATATTTATCATTTTAATAGATTTAATTTTTTATTTTATAATATCAAGTAGACCTTTTAGACTTTGAATTTGATTTTTTGGGGTATAGTCAAGATTATCAAATATACTATTATATCTGTTTACCCATATAGCCTCATATCCATAATTTCCGCCTCCAGAGACATCCCAGGTATTAGCACTTAAGAAAACAACTTCGTTCTTCTCAATACCATATTTTTTAACTGGTATATCGTAAACTTTTGTATGTGGTTTATAGATACTCACCTCTTCAATTGAAAATATATCATCAAATAAATTATCCAAATCATTACTTTTGACTAATTCACTTAATAGAGAAGGTGTCCCATTAGAAAGTATAGACAATTTAAATTTTTTTTCTTTTAGGTTTTTTAAAGTCTCTGGAACTTCTTTAAAAGTAGACAGAACTTTATATAAGCCCAATAACTCTTCTCTCATTAAAGTATTAATTTTAAAAGCTTTCATTGATTTATCTAAACTATCTTCGGTTACTTGCCAAAAATCTTTATGTCTATTCATTAAGCTTCTTAACCATGTGTACTCCAATTGAGTTGTTCTCCAGTAGTTTGCAAAATCTTCCCATTTGTCGCCAATTTTGTTTTTACATTTTTCGGCTGCTGAGTTGACATCAAATAGCGTTCCGTATGCGTCAAAAATTATTGCTTTAATATTTTTCATAAACTAAGTTATTTAAATGGGGGATATTAGATTATTTTTTAAAGAAAGTTTATCTATTAATTTAAAATCTAAATTGGATAAAACACAATCTCATTACATTTACAAAGTAATGAGGATTAGAGAAGGTGAGAATTTCAATTTATTTAATCATTCAGGTGAGTTTGAGGCAAAAGTAGAAAATATACTAAGAGGAATTGTGGAATTTTCTGTGCAAAAAAAATTAAGATCTGTAGATAATAATAGAGAAATTTGGCTTGCCTTTGCACCGATAAAATTGAATTACTTAAATTTTATGATCCAAAAGGCAACTGAGCTAGGAGTAACTAGATTTATCCCAATACTTACAGATAGAACCGTTGTTAGAAAAATAAATGAAAAAAGAATTAAAAAAATTATTATAGAGGCTTCTGAACAAAGCAATAGATTGAATATACCATTATTAGATAAATTAAAAAAACTCGAAGATTTTGTAAAAGAAAATAGTCAAACAACTATTCTTTTTGGTGATCTAAATTCAAAAAACAAAAAAATTGATATTCCTGGTAATGACCCAATATGTTTGTTAATTGGACCTGAGGGAGATTTTTCTTTAAAAGAAAGAGAAATTTTTTCAAAATTAAAAAAAATTATTCCGTTAAATATAAATAAAAATATTTTAAGATCTGAGACTGCTGCAATATCAATGATATCTATAATAAGTTATATTCTTTTATCTTAAATATTTGTTTATTACTTTGAACATATCTTTATATTTAGCATGATGATTGATACGATCTAAGTACTTTCCATCTTTCAAAAGTAATACAGATGAACTGTGATTAATAAGATAATTTCCATCATCATTAAATATTTTTTCTGATAATACACCCCAAGACTGTGATAATAAAAAAACTTTTTTTGGATCTCCTGTTATTCCAAAAATTTTGTTTTCAAATGAGTCTAGATAATTTTTAATTACTTCAGGGCTATCTCTTTCTGGATCTATACTCACAAAGAAAACTTTAAAGCTTTTCTTTTTTTGCTTACTTAAATTATTAATAACTAAATCTATATTACTTAAAGTCAGAGGACATACATCAGGACAGTTTGTAAATCCAAAAAAAATAGCAGTTAAAGGACCTTCAA